>CALARM010000452.1 GCA_937888925.1 uncultured Synergistia bacterium
ATGTAACTATTTATGTTACCGGTTCCATTAACCTTAGTGGGCAGGCTAATATTAATACTATAACAACCGGTAATGGTAATGGTAGAAATGCTGTTACTACACCTCTCGCTTCTGCTTCTCATCTGATGATTTATGGGACCAGTACCTGTACTGAAGTCAACCTTGGAGGCGCAGGAAGTTTATGCGGAGCTATTTATGCTCCTAATGCAAATATTACATTACATGGTATGGGTAATAGCAATTCTGATTTATGGGGCTCATTTGTAGGTAAAACTGTTACTTTAAATGGTGCTAAAGTAAGCACTCACTATGATGAAGCTCTGGGAAAACTTCCCGGAACAAAGATTATTGATGGAATAGATAATAATAATATTACCTGGTCATGGTCTTATGGATATTGATTTTACTTTTACATGTTACTGACCTGAGCGTAAGCATGTAATAAAGGTTCTTATCCCGTAACGCGTTACGTGTTATAAAAGCATATATATTATTTACGATTACATCAGTAAAGTGTGAGAAGGATATTTTTTTACCAGAAATCTGAAGGAGGGACGTTATTATAATAAATATCATAAAGAAAGATGAATATAAATTAAAACAATGTGCATGGTGCAGAAAAGTAAAAGATATTGATACAGGTATATGGACGGAAACTTCAGATATTATTCAGGACATAAGTCATACTGTATGCCCTGAATGTAAGAAACGATTATGGAAAAATTATCTTGATACATGTGGCACGCAGATAGAAGCTGAACAAAATCATGGATAAGTGTTATTATCAAAAAGATTATAGAATTTATTACGAACAAAGTAATAAATTCTTTATATTTTTATTGAACAGTCCTGATTTTTTTACAGATAAAACTGAAAAACTCCTCTGACCAGAGGGTCAGAGAAGAAGGGTCTTTCAGGAGATTAACCACATCTTTTCTGGCATTATTGAAGTCTACAGTTTTAATCCTTTCCAGGAGTTTTTCCTTCAGAATTTCTTCTGTAAGCACCTCTTTCTCTTTGATATGTCCTGTTTGTTTCATCCTGCTTTCCAGATGTTTCAGTCCGACAGGTATATCTCTTCCCATATACCATACAAGGTCATACCAGTCTCTTCCTTTTACTCTTTTCCCCCAGGATCTGCACAGAATGGCATGCATTTTCCCGGCAAAAAGATGGGGTAAACTGCAGGTGTTAACAGAAAAAGCTACAGGCTGAAACAGGTACTTTACTTCTGTAAGAAAGTCGCCTGGAGGATCTATATCGACTTCCAGCTTTATTTTCATAGTCTTTTCTCTATGTATCTTTTTTATAACCGATGTCTGCATATCGATAATAATCATATTCCTGACCGTTCCTGCCTTTATAAAAGCAGAACTGATATTTGAGTCAATCTTTTTCTCTTTCTTTTCAACTGTTACAGAAAATCCAAAACCATTCAATTCATCCTGAACTGCCCTGCAGTAATGTTCAAAACAAAAAGTTTCATCTTTTTCTAAAAGTGTAAAATCCAGATCTTCAGAAAACCTTTCCAGACCATATAAAATTCTTAATGCAGAACCTCCGTAAAAAGCAGCTTTTTCAAAAAATTTTGAACGCCACAGTCCCAGGAGTGCTATCTCCTGAATAATCTCCTTCAGAGCATTTTCATAATCATTTATACTGTTACATCTGTAACGGGCAAGCATTATTTTGACTGCTTCATTCATTTTACTTTCTCCAGAAATTTATATAAAGATTTTACCTTATCTCCATAGAGCTCACTTAGTTTTTTTAGCTTTCTTAGATTAAATTTTCTAAAATCTTCTATGTCCAGTCTCATATCTTCAAAAAGATATGTTTTTATTTCATCTTCATCGATAGTATCGTCAGAAAGATATAATATATCTGCAATAGCCTTTTCCTTTGTAGCGATTAAAATAGAATGATATTTATCTATATTATAAAGAGTTATACCCCATGGATACATAGAAGGAGGTATATATGTGTAGGAAAAATCTCCCACCGGTGTGTGAAAAAATTTTTTTCTCTTATTTGTTATACTGGTAACAGTTTCTACATGCTCGGGGAAGAGACCATAAAAAGAAAGAGCATATTCAAGAGAAATATAAGACGGGCCATATATCAAATTTGCCAGAGTCTCCTTTGAGTAAGGTTCTCGTGCCAGTTTTTCGCCAAATATGTAAAGTCCCTTTTTTACACGGATAATTTCACTTTTTTTCAGAAGATCATTTATCTTTACACGGGGATGTTTGTATTCACGAAGGGCATACTTGATAAAATTGTAATCAAATTCTTCTGTTAAAGCCGATTCTCTCAGAGTAAGAAACAATGGTTACACCTCCAGTATGTTAATATTTTACTAACATACTGGTTGTATGTCAATATAGCATAAATCACAATTTTTATCTAATCACCATGCCAGAAATCCCTTAAAATACCTTCATATTCTCCCGATGACAGGGCTCTTTTCTCTGTAAACCACCGCTTCGGCATAAGTTTCAGATACCCTCCATGTCTGAACCGGTTATCCATTAACACTACAATCCCTTTATCAGACGGAGTCCTGTAAACCCTTCCGGCAGACTGTATGACCCTTATCATACCAGGGATCATATAACTGTAAAGAAAACCTCTGCCTTTTTCTTTTTCTTCGAAATAGTCGCTTATGAGAGATTGCTCCTCATCTACCATGGGAAGGCCGACTCCGACTATAATGGCACCTATGAGTTTTTCTCCCGGAAGATCTATGCCTTCTCCGAAAAGGCCTCCCATGACTACAAATCCCACTTTTGTTTTTTCAGAAGGAATGAAATTTTTTAAAAATTCATCCCTTTCAGCTTCTGTCATATTTTTTGACTGTATAAATATATAGCAGTCTTCCGGTAAATTAAACCTTGCCAGAACTTCGTCCAGAAATTTATAGGAAGGAAAAAAGCACAGATAAATTCCTTTTTTTACCGAAATAATTCTTTTTATGTGTTCCGCAATCTTCTCATAGAATTCCTCTCTTCTTTTATAGGTAGTGGAAATACCGGGGATATGGAGATAGAGTGAATTCTCTGGCGGAAAAGGAGAGGGAAGGCTTAAATATTCAGTTTCTTCTTTTAAACCCGTATGATCTCTGAAATATTCCGGCGGCGTGAGAGTACCTGAAAATAAAATAGAAGCATGACTTTTTTTAAATCTTTTTGCCAGTTCTTTTCCGGGATTGAGGCAGAATATTTTCCAGAATAGAGTTTGATGTCCGGTTTTTATAAAAATTCTGTGATCTTCCGAAGAAAGATCCATTATTCTCTTAAAATGCTGAAAGTCATAATAAAAATTTTTTAGCTCCAGAGACTGGTTATTACTACCGAAAAATTCATCTGACATGCTGAAAAAATCTTCTTTCCATATATTAAAACATTCAGGTATGTCATTTAAGAGAAGGATGGATTTTTTATCTTCTTTTAATTCTTTATTCCACGAAATAAACTGTTTATTCATATCATCAAAGAATTTATATAATTTCTTGTCTTTATTTTTCATTTCTCTTTTAAGATTGAGTATTGTCTTTTTATCTATAGAGGCAGAATACATATCCCTTCCTCTGTTTACCAGATTATGGGCTTCATCTATGAGAAACAGATATTTCTCTTTTCCCCCGAGAAAATATCTTCTTAAATATACGGCAGGGTCAAAGACATAATTATAATCACAGACTATCATGTCACAGTAAAGTGACAGATCAAGAGAGAATTCAAAAGGACATATCTTAAATGTTTCTGATAGGGAAATAATTTTTTCTCTTGTAAAAATTTCATCTTTCATTATATCTTCGATGGCAGATGGAAGTTTTTCATAATATCTCTCTGCGTATTTACACAGGGAAGGATCACAGTTACAATCACCCATGAAACACATCTTTTCTTTTGCATTTAAAAAAACGCTTCTCATATGAAGTCCTTTTTCTTTAAATATCTGAAGTGTTTCCCTTACTATAT
>CALARM010000453.1 GCA_937888925.1 uncultured Synergistia bacterium
GCCTGCCAGGCAGAAGCTTTTTACGGGTACCCTTTTACCTGTTACGGTACTTAGTTCTTATTAGCTGTTAGCGATTAGCTTTAATTATTAACTGAAAACTAACAGTTAATTGCTATTTGCTATTTTATTAAATGTGACATTGTCAAATTATTACAGTTATTTTCATAACTTATGATAATTCAAGTGAGTAATTAAACAGTTCGCCACAACGAAGTATGAGAGTGCGCACATCCCGTTACGCGTAACGATTCTCTTATACGCTATAAATAATAAGTAGTGAGTAGAAATAAAGCTTTCCTGTTTACTGCTCACTACTCACCACTCATACAGTTAATTTTGATATGTACTCCCATATAACAGTATTTACTTCATGTTCTTTTTCTAAAAATTTACTTTTACATGCCAGGCAAATACCATGGGAATAACCCTTTGTTTTTGGCAGGGGTTCTGTTATTTTTAACCCTGCCACTGTGAGGCTGTCACACCATGCACACTGGGTTATCATAATCTTTCCACCTCCATGTGGTTTATAACGATCCATGTTTAATATTATTATCGGTAATTTTATAGAAAAAAACAAGCTTTTTCTATAAAATATTTAGAAATTTTTGCCTCCATAATATGATAAATAACAGATCTGTTGCTCACAGGGCTACCACAAAGGGTGTGCTACATGGCGAACACAGCGCTTCGCCACTATTTCAAAAGGATCTCCCCCGGAAAAGCATTTTTTATCAGTTCATGTTCATAACCAAGAGCAAAAAATAACAGTGTAGGAGCTACATCTCTCAGGGTTCCGTCATCTCTCAGAGGTAAATCCCCTGCTCCCACTATGATAAAAGGAACCTTCGCCCTTGTATGAAAAGTGCTCGGTTCTCCGTCTTCTGTTATCATTTCTTCTATGTTTCCATGATCTGCTGTTATAAAAACGATTCCTTTTTTTCTGAGTGTATTGAGGGTAATCCTCTGTACTGCTACGTCCAGCTTTTCCATAGCTTTTATACCTGCCATTACATCGCCTGTATGGCCGACCATGTCAGGATTTGCCATGTTAACCATTACACATGTTTTATTATCTCCTTCCGAGACAATTTCTATGATTTTCTTTGTAAGTTCACTAAGCTCCAGATAGGGATATTTTGCATAAGGATCTATCCTGTACCCTTCTTCTCCTTTATGGTCATCATATTCTTTTATATAAGTTCTCATGTCATCGGGAAGAGGGACTGTTATTCTCTCTTCTCCAGCAAAAAGATCTTCTGTTTTTCCTCCGCTTAACAGGGCTACTGCTTTTGCTTTATCTACTCCTGAAAGTCTGAATTGTTTGAACCCGAAATGGCTCAGGAATTTTCCGAGACTCCATTCATAAGCAGGTGCATTGAATGCTACAGGACATGGAATGTCTTTATAGTATTCTATTAAAGCACATACTTTTACAGTACTTAAATCCAGATCTTTTTTAAATTTTACTCGTTCAAATCTTTCAATATCAGTGTATTTCTCATCACCTGATTGTCTGAGCAAATCGGTAAAACTCTCTGCAGGGTCAACGAGCATACGTACCATAAATTCTGTCCTGTCTTTTCTGAAGTTCCAGAATATAACACCGTCATAATTTTCAAATCCTCTGTAATCTCCAAGGACAGCCGGAGGTATATATTGATCGTTAAGACCCAGGTCATAGGCATTTCTCAAAGATTTTATGAGAGTAGGACTTTTAGGCCCTTCTCCTTCCACTATGGCTCTATAGGATTTCTCTGTCTTGCTCCAGCAGTGCTTCGAGCGGTTCATGGCAATATCGCGGCCTGCAACTGTAGCTATATTTACATTTATATTTTTTTTATCACCTATCATCTCTTTCAGTCTGTCCGAGAGATCTTCTGCAAATCTCGGTGCCGAATGAGGCGGGGTGCCGCGCCCGTCGGAAAAGAAGTGTATATAAATGTTTTCGACTCCTTTTGTAATGGCAGCTTTTAATATGGCATAAAGATGTTTTATATGAGAATGTTCCTGATTGTTTGAAACCAGTCCCAGGAGATGGAGAGCTGATTTGTGTTCTATTACGTAATTCAACAGATTATCAATCTCTTTATTTTCCATAATTCCGTCTTTATTTATGGCACGATTTATTGTCAGCATCGGATGCTCATAGGGTACACCGCTTAGAACTTCATGGCCCACTGCAGTAGAGCCTTTTGCCCCGGCAGGCATGCCTACTTCTTCACCTACAGCTATTAATCTGGTATAAGATGTTTCTCCTACCAGGTCTTTAATTTCCTGTTTGAGATTTGATTTCTTTTTCATCAGGTAATCAAGAAAAGGGGTATGGGCAAAAGCAAAACAGTTGTACTCAGCTTCAGTTCTGTCACCGCATCCGTCTAAAATAATCTCTACCAGAGGCCCCTGTCTTTCTTTTATATCAAGAGTAAGGGTCTTTATTAAATTTACACATGTTGACATAATTATTCCTTTCTCCCCATAGAGGAATATTTTGTATATTTATCGGTCTCTCGAAATTTTGTGTAAAACCTGTTATAACCATGTGTCATGGTAAGTCTTACAACATATGTTACTCTCTCTAATTATCTTTTTTCAGACCTGAAGTGGCAACAGTTTTCAGGACGTCCATTGATGTTATTATCCCTACAATCTTTTTTCCGTTCATTACGGGAACCCTGTGAATTTTTCTTTCGCTCATTAATTTACAGACATGTTCAACAGGGTCATCTTCCGATACGAAAATAACTTCTTTTGTCATAATACCGTCAACCCAGTTGAAAGAACCTTTTTGTTCTCTTTCTTCGTCAAGACTGACTTTAACCTTTATCAGTCTGTCTACGGCTTTAAGGATATCCCTTTCAGAGATAATGCCTATAACTTCTCCTGCATCATCTACAACAGGTACACCGGAAATTCTCTCCGTAATAAGTAATTGTATAAGCTTTCTTATGGTTAGATCCGAAGAAACAGTTATAACTTTCTTTGTCATAACATCTTTTGCTTTCATGGCTATTCCTCCCTTTTTATCGTAAGAGGTGACAGGTGTATTGTAACGCCAACGCCCTTACAGTATTTTATATACGATAAAATCTTTCTACATGTGTTATAAAAAAACCTACCTGTTATAAAAATTTGTTTTGCGAATTAATTTATAGTTAGTTTCTAATTACCGAAACAGGTAAAAGGGTATTCAAAAAAAGCTTCTGCCTGGCAGGCTCTGGAGAAGAAAAATTAGTTTTTTCTATAGTATTAAAAATTAAATAAGGGTTAATTTATTGTCTGTAAAACA
>CALARM010000454.1 GCA_937888925.1 uncultured Synergistia bacterium
TTTCAGACGGCGGCACTGTAGATCTCCTGTTCAGAGAAATCGAAGAATATTATGACCTTCTCAAAAAGGGTGAGGAGCCTGAAGCAATTGAATATCCTTCCTATATCCGGTTTATATCTGATGAAAAAAAATATCTTGAATCTTCAGAGGCTGAAAAAGACAGGGAATTCTGGTTAAATTATCTTTCTCCTTTACCTGAAGAAGTAAAACTGTCAGAAAAAAAAGCAAAATCAGATAATATTTCTTCGAAATATAAGTGTATTAAATTACCTGCCGACGTGAATGAAAAAATATATGTTTACTGCATGGAACATAAAATATCTGTCTTTAAACTCATGCTTTCTTGCCTTGCCATATATACAGGTAGAATTACTTCTACAGACGAAACAGTCATAGGAAGCGGAAACCACAACAGAACCACACCGGATCAGAAGAAAATGACAGGAATGTTTGTAAGTACAATTCCTTTTAAAATAACACTGGATAAAGATATGGATTTTAACAGTCTGGTGGAAAAAACCGGTAAAGATGTAAATAACATTATAAAAAATCATTCGAAATATCCCTTTGATCTTCTGGCTGGAGAACTGAGGAAAAGCTATGGCGTAAAACCTGATTACCTGCTGAATATAACCTTTACCGGTCTTCCTCTTCCGGAAGACACAAGAAAAAATCTTGAACGTATTGTTCCCGATACTGAAATATCCGATATAGCAATTCATCTTCTGGAAAAAGTGGAAAACAGTAAGAAATATATAGAACTTGAATGGTCCTATCAGACAGAAAAATTTGATGAAGAACATATAGACAGAGCTCATTATTTACTCTGTCAGCTTATGAGCGATGCCCTTAAAGAACCTCATAAAAAAATTTCCCGGATAAAAATCTGTCCCCATCAGGAAGAGAAAATTATCTTTGAAGAATTCAACAAAACTTTTTTTGATATACCGGAAAATATTACAGTTCAGGAATTATTTGAAGCTCAGGTAAAACTTCATCCTGATAAAATGGCAGTAGTATATGAAGAGCAAAAGCTTACCTATGGAGAATTAAACAGACAGGCCAATCAGATTGCCGCCATGTTAAGAGAGGCCGGACTGAAAAGGGAAGAACCTGCAGCTATACTTATGGAAACCTCTCCTGAAATGATGGTAAGTATTCTGGGAGTGTTAAAAGCCGGCGGGTTTTATATCCCCATAGATCCTGACTATCCATCCGATAGAATTTCCTATATGCTCTCCGATAGCGGTGCAAAATTCCTTATCACTAAAAGAAGTTTTTATAATAAATTTACCTTTGACGGGAAAATCTATGATCTTGAAGAGAGGAATTTATTAAGGGGAAATAAAGGAAATCCTGAAAAAATAAACTCTTCTCATGATCTTGTCTATGTCATTTATACATCGGGAACTACAGGAAAACCTAAAGGTGTGATGATAGAAAACCATTCTCTTCTCAATCTCTCCGTCTATTTTATAAACAGCCGCATCATAACGGAAAAAGATAATACGTCGAAATATATGGCTCCTGCCTTTGATGCTTCCGTAGTGGAAATCTTTCCTTCTCTATTGTCCGGTGCAGCAATTCATATTATTCCGAAATCAATAAGACTTTCACCTTCCCAGTTGAATGAATATTACGAAGAACATAATATTACCGGTGCCCTTCTTCCCACACAGTTCGGAGAACAGTTTATGGCCCTTACGGAAAATCAATCTCTTAAATGGATTGTAATAGCAGGTGAAAAATTAAAAAGTTTCATTCCTCAGAGATATAAAGTATATAATGGTTACGGCCCGACAGAATACACAGTGGAAACAAGTTCCTTTATCATTGATAAATATTATGAAAATATTCCCATAGGTAAACCTGCCTGTAACACCTCTGTCTATATAACAGACTCTTTCGAGAACCTCCAGCCCGTAGGAGTTCCGGGAGAACTATGTATTTCAGGCTATGGCCTCTCAAGGGGATACCTTAACAGAAAAGATCTTACTGAACAGAAATTCGTAAATAATCCCTTTGAGCCAGGGAAGAAGATGTATAAAACAGGAGACCTTGCAAGATGGCTTCCTGACGGGAACCTTGAATTCCTGGGAAGAATAGACAGACAGGTAAAAATAAGAGGCTTTAGAATAGAACTTGCAGAGATTGAACAGGCCATGAAAAGTTTTGCCATGATTAAAGATGCAGTCGTAGCGGATCATATGGATGAAAATAACAGACCCTATCTGTGCGGATATTATATTTCAGATGAAGATTTGGATACAGAAACATTAAAAAGAGATCTCGCCAGAAATCTTCCCGATTATATGATTCCCCGTCATGTGATGAAAATAGACAGAATTCCTCTCACACCTAACGGAAAAATAGATACAAAAGCTCTTCCTGTGCCGGATAAAAGTTCTTTGACTGCCGGCTATGTCGCACCTGAGACAGAAGAAGAACTGTTTATGGCAAAAATATGGGACGATATCCTGAAATGCGGTTCCGTAGGGATTCATGACGATTTCTTCAGTCTCGGAGGAGATTCTATTACCAGTATCCAGGCAGTGGCAAGGGCAAGAGAGGCAGGTATTAATATTTCTGCGGGACAACTCCAGTCTTACCCTACCATTTCACAGCTTCTCTCTCTTCAGGGGGTTCTATCTTTGAAAAAACCTCTTATAGAGGAAAAAGAGGAAGCAGTTTCTGAGATATCTGCACTGTTACCTGAAAATATTGATCCTTCTTCCGTTGAAGCTGTTTACGGGCTTTCACCCCTTCAGGAAGGGCTCCTCTTTCACTCCATGGCATCTCCCGATTCGGATCTGTACTGCACACAGATGTGCTGGACCTATGAAGGAGACCTTCATGGAGATGCACTGAAAGAGGCATGGAATGAGATTTTATCCGCTCATCCTCCTTTTCGTACAGGTTTTATATGGCAGGAAAACGACATACCTATTCAGATAGTTTACAGAGAAGTTCCCCTTCCGTGGCATACAGTCGATCTCAGCGGAATAGAGAGGGACATGCAGGAAAAAGAAATAGAACATATCAGAATAAACGAAAGGCTTCATGGATTTAATCTGAATAAACCGCCTCTCAGTTCTTTTTATCTGATCACTACCGGTACAGGTGAATACAGGTTTATATGGACCCATCACCATATCATTCTGGACGGATGGTCACTGCCATTAATTTTAAAAGAGCTCTACGGAAGATATGAAGCCATTGTACATAAAGAAACATTTCATTGCAAAAAAGCAAAACCTTTTGAAGCATATATAAAATGGCTTTCCGCACAGGATGAAGACCATATTACAGATTACTGGAAAAATACTCTTTCAGATTTTTCCGTTCCCACTCCTCTTACAATAAACCATTCCCGTCTGGATATTCATAAACCCATTGAAGATATGAAAGAACGAATACATAATATTTCAGAAGATTTCATGGCCGAATGCCAGGACTTTGCCCGCTCTAAGAGGGTAACAATGAATGCTCTGTTCCAACTGGCATGGTCTGCCGTACTGTCATGCTACAGCGGACTTGATGATATACTTTTCGGATCTACAGTTTCAGGAAGGCCTCCTGAACTGGATGGCGTGGAAAATATGATGGGACTCTTTATAAATACCATCCCCTTCAGAGTAAAACTCACATCTTCGGAACCGGTAATGTATAATCTTAAACATATTCAGAATGCCATACAGGAGTGTAATAATTTCAGCCATATATCGCTGAATAAACTTCAGCCTCTCTCTGATATCCCTCCGGGAGAAACACTTTTTTACAGTCTTTATGTTTTTGAAAATTTTCCATTCCATCAGAATTACTACGAAAATCCCGCCGTATCGGTAAAGGATTTAAAGGCTTATCAGAAAACCACCTATCCTCTGAATTTAATTATTGTGCCCGGCAAAGGACTTACCATACAGGTTCTTTATGACGGAGATTGCTTCAGTGAACATGCAATAGAGCTTATGATTTATCATATAGAATCTGCTCTCAAATGGATAGTTCGTAATTCGGAAGAGCCGCTGAAAAATATGGATATACTTTCTGAAAGAGAAAAGAACCTGATTCTAAAAACATTTAACGATACTTACTTCGAAGTTCCGCAGGATACAACAATTCAGGAATTGATAGAAAAACAGGTAGAATTAAATTCAGAAAAAATTGCTGTAGTCTATAAAAATGAAAAACTTTCTTACAGGGAACTGAATGAAAGAGCTAATAAGATGGCTCAGGTGTTGAGACGGGAAGGAGTAACCCGTGACACCAGGGTGGCCATACTTATGGATCGTTCGTGCCATATGATTGTAAGCGTTCTTGCAGCAGTGAAAGCAGGAGGATGTTATGTTCCGATAGATCCCGAATATCCGACAGACAGGATAAAATATATAATCTCTGACAGCAATTCTCTTCTGTTAATCACAGATCCTCATCTGGCTGAAAAGATAAAACCTTCCGTTAAAGTGGTGGATATAACAGATTCTTCACTTTATACGGGATCATGTGAAAATCTGCCGGTAATCAACACATCAAAAGATCTTGCCTATATAATTTATACGTCAGGTTCTACCGGTCAGCCTAAAGGTGTGATGATAGAACACCGTTCTCTTGTAAATATGTGTTTCTGGTATAAACATACCCGTCAGTTAAGCGAGAAAGACTCTATGACAAAATATGCGTCTTTCGGGTTTGATGCATCTGTATGGGAAATATTCCCGGCTCTCATATCAGGTGCTTCACTCCATGTAATAGGTGAAGACATAAGGCTTTCTCCGTCAGAGTTAAACACTTATTATGAAGAAAATAATATAACGGTAAGTTTTCTCCCCACCCAGTTTACGGAACAGTTTATAGAAATGTTTGAAAATAAGAGCCTGAGATGGCTCGACACAGGTGGAGATAAACTGAGGTCTTTTAAGAAGAAAAATTATGCTGTTGTAAATAATTACGGCCCTACGGAATATACTGTATGTACGACGAGTTTTTTAATAGATAAATATTATGAAAATATCCCCATAGGAAAACCTGTCTATAATGCGACAGTTTATATTCTGGATAAATTTAACCGTATGACTCCTCTCTGTGTGCCGGGAGAACTGTGTATATCGGGCCCCGGTATGGCAAGAGGATATCTGAACAGGCCGGACCTTACGAAAGAGAAATTTGTAGAAAATCCGATTGAGCCAGGTAAAAGAATGTATCGAACAGGAGACCTTGCCCGGTGGTTACCTGACGGGAATATTGAATTCCTTGGAAGAATCGATGCTCAGGTAAAGATAAGGGGTTTCCGCATTGAACTCGGTGAAATAGAAGAAGCTCTTAAGAAGGTAGAGCCCGTAAGAGATGCAGTAGTAATAGACAGGAGTGATAAACAGGGAAATAAATATCTCTGTGGTTATTACATAAGTGACATAAAACTGAAATCCTCTGAATTACAGAAAAAACTTTCACAGTTCCTGCCCGATTATATGATTCCGTCGTGTTTTATAAAAATCGACATGATTCCTGTTACGGCTCATGGAAAAGTAGACAGAAAATCTCTTCCCGAACCTCAGGAGAGTGACCTTGCATCTCATGAGACCTATGTTGCACCGAGGAATGACAGGGAAGAAATCCTTGCGAGAATATGGAAAAAAGTTCTTAAATGTGACAGAGTCGGCATTTATGATAATTTCTTCAGGCTCGGCGGAGATTCTATTATGAGTATTCAGGTAGTTGCCAGGGCAAAAAGTGAAGGCATAAATATTACGGCGTCCACCCTCCTTCGCCATCCCACTATTGCCGAAATATCGGAGGAAGCTGATAGAAGTTTACTGGACAAAGAAAAGATTAAATTCTGTGAAGACTATACCTTACAGGGTATTGAACCCGGTAGAAAACATTTTATTCCATCAGATTTTCCTC
>CALARM010000455.1 GCA_937888925.1 uncultured Synergistia bacterium
GACCTTCTTTTAATTCTTTAAGTTCTGATAATATCTGTTTTAATATGTCTTCCATAATTATTCTCCTTTAAGTGAAACCACTGTCTTACCCGGGGTTACGAAACGATTATACCATATCCATTTATTAAATTCAATTTATCCGAAAGTGCCTGTGATACAGGTTTCAATCTCTTAAAAATTCTTCTATAAATAAGTTCAATTCAGTAGAATTAGCATAAATTTTTTGAAAATCATAAATGAAAATAATTACCCGGCAATCAGAGAGATACCGGAGAAGATTTAACTTGCCTGACTTTCAAGAAATTTATTAAATTCTCTACCGGTATCATCCACTCACCATTGACTACTGACCTGAGCATAAGCATGTAATAAAGGTTTTGCTCCCGTCACGAAAGTATATACGTTATTGATGCTTAACTCAATAATATATAATCCTGTGCCATTCTTAACGAATTAATCTCTTCTTCACTATAAAATTTCTTCAATGCAAGAAGCCTTGCATATCCGTCATGAAATCCTTCATCTTTAAGTCTTTGAATTTCTTCTTTTACATCTTCCCTGCTCTCTGCAATATTTTTTATTTTATTTCCAACAGTTCTTTCATATCTGCCTATATTTCTCACTGTTTTCCTGACCAGATTTTTTTCATATTCTTCTTTACTCATAAAAACGGGTATATCGTAAACCGGGGAAGAAAGATTAACATCAGCACTCTGGCCGTCCCATAATTCGAGAAAATTCTTTTTATATTCTTCCATATTTCTTTTATCCGATAACGGATCTATAAAAACCATAACACTTGTTTCCTGATTTTCTCTCAGTCCTGAATGAGTAAGGTTGGTACTACCCGTAAATAAAACCTTATCGCTTACAATCATTTTGGAATGAAGTTTCCTGTCATGATTTTCACCTGTCCCGTCAAGCCGGGCAAATCTTACAGGGATTCCTGCTTCTTTTAAATTAAGACAGGTGTTGATATTATTAGCCGGCATCTCAGAAGGCTCAAGCAGTATTTTTATGTCGAAATGTTTACCGAGTTTTTCCATAGATTTTTTCTTTTCTATAATAAGTTCGCTTATGTCTTTACTCATGCAAAAAGAAGGGATGTAGAGAAATTCTTCAGCACTGTTTATTGCATAGATTACAAGGGCCTGAAGTTCTTCATGAGTTGTTCCTGTCACCAGTGTCTGTGTTCCGTATATGTTTCCCTCAGGAAGTGTTATATCTTTTAAATAGCTCAGATTTTTTTCCGAGTTCATATGATTAAAGGATTCTTCGAGTTTTTTATACAGACATGTTCTTCCTTTGTCTGTGAGGCCTGCATAAAAATCGTCTTTTTCATTCATAAGATTTGCCATAAAAGGAGTATCTGAAATATATGGAGAATTATTTGCCTCTTTAAATTCTCCGTAATCTTCAGGATTAAGGCCTGATTTTTTATATTCTTCAAATATTCTTATGACTCTGTCAAGACCGTTTGGGGCGTTTTCTATATATTTCTGACTTTCCTCCGGGAGAAGTAGTATGAGGAAATCGCAGAATTGAGAAGGAGTAAGTAAGAACCTGTATTTTATCGGTTCCCCTGTCTGTCCGTCTGTTATGTACCCATGTTTGAGCAATTCTATATCTTTGCCGAATATATCTCTCATTGTTCTTCCTGCAGAATTTGTTATATCTTCCTGAAATCTGGACGTAAGCTCTTTTGCTTCAGGGCCTTCTATGACCATAGCGTAATCTGCATTTTCACCTGATCCTTTATCACAGTTCATACCTCCAATGAGAACTTTCTCTCCGACACGGAGAAATTTTCTGTGCATTAAATCTTTTAGGGATTCCTTTTTTGCCACAGTAAAGGCAAAATTGGTATCTTCTGTTTCCTCACGGAGCGATATAAGGTTTGTAAGACAGTCAAGATATTCGGATACATCTTTGTTACAGTAGCAGTTTCCTGTCTTCAGACCTGTTCCCGGATCTATTATGACTCTTATTTTATGGCCGTTTTTTGCTGCTTTTTTTAATTTATTATATATATCTTTATGTCCCAGAAGATAATATTCTACATCTATTTCCATAGAAGGACTTCCTTCCTTTATGTCAAGTATTCCGTTTATTTCTCTCCATATTTCCTCTCCTTCAAGGGTATTTATAGAGTTCCCTTTAATTTTTATGGGGCTCCTATCATCTGATAATTCTTTATATATGTTCCCGATTTTATCTATTTCTTCAGGTGAAATATCAAAATTTACCTTTTTATAATAATTGCTTACTTCTTTCGGCAGAGTGGAAATGTACGGTTCTATTGTTTTTAGCCTGAGATTTCTTATATCATAAGTAACGTCTTTTATTGTGTCTTTAAGGCTCTTGATTTTTTCATGAATTTTCTGTAGTTCATTGCCATATATGTTGCATTCATGAAGTGAACTGTGAATCTCTTCAAGTGTTGAAAGATTGTTTTTCAGACACCTGAGTTCTCCTTCTTTTTGAACCAGCAATTGTTCTGCAGGTATTCTTGAAAAATTTTCTTCCTGTAAAA
>CALARM010000456.1 GCA_937888925.1 uncultured Synergistia bacterium
AAGACATAGAAGAAGAAGGAAAGGTAATTTCTCTCGGAGAAAGACAGGAAGAAGACATAGAAGAAGAAGGAAAGGTAATTTCTCTCGGAGAAAGACAGGAAGAAGACATAGAAGAAGAAGGAAAGGTAATTTCTCTCGGAGAAAGACAGGAAGAAGATAAACCGCAGAAAAATCTTGAATCTAAAGTAATCTCTTTAATGGATAGACGTAAAAAATAAACTTAATAAATGCTTGTTCTATGAATAAGCACGTGGTATAATAAAATTGTATGTAACTAAAATTTAAGAAAGGAGGGTGATCGGGCTTTATCTGAGAAAAATATAGACCAGCAGGGGGATTACTATGAGTGCGAGGTTAACTCTTGGAAACAGGAGAGATTTTGTCATAGGTAGTGATTTGAAATATTTTATTGCCCATATAGCTAATTCTTCAATAAAAAGTGAAATTCTAGAATTCTTTTACTATAATCCCAGCACAGTATACAGTCCTTTTCTCATTTCCGAAGCCATTGGAAGAAAAGAAGAACAGGTTAAAGAAGCTCTTGATGATTTTGTAGATGCAGGATTACTGAGACAGATAAGGGATATGCCGTCTCCTTCTTATGTACCTATGGAAAACAGTAGTTTCCATGATTTACTTGATAAATTCATCAGATTATTTAACAGCAATAATGGGCGTGAACTGGTTCGTTCCATTATAGATGATATGCTGGCGGGAAACCGTCATTACAATAGAAAAAAAAGAGAAAATTGTATATAAATAGATTATTATAACACATAAATAAGCTCAAAAGACTCCGGTCTTTTGAGCTTATTTATAAATATTAGAAAGGTGGTTTTTTTATGGCAGGGAAAAAATACAAGCTTATGAGAAGTAAGTTCTTACTTCCTATAAGTGATAAAATCGGAAGAAGTGAAAGAATAAAAGATGGTTATGTACTTACAGAAAAAAATCTCATAAAAGAAACTGGCAGATACACAGAAGAAACAGGGGAAAGAATTATAAGAGATTATGGCCCGGAGCTTCAGATAATAGGTTGTGAAAAAGAAAATAATTTCGCCTTATGTGATATAAAAAAATTAAGAGGAGTCATTATGCCCGGTTTTGTAAAAGCCCATGGCCATGATCACGAATCTCCCCTCATAGGTCTGGCAAAAGATGAACCTCTTACTGCATGGCTCGATCATGCAGTAAACCTTTTCACAGGATTTATGAACGAACAAAGAAATATTTTAGAGAAAAAATTCAGGAAATCGCCGAACTATATCACCTATATAAAAGCCAGACTGGACGATATATATTACGGAATAACATCTTCTATGGTTCATCACTGTAACCACAATAAATACAGGGTTGAAGAAATAGTGAAGGCAAATCTAAAAGCAGGCACAAAAATGATAATAGCAGTAGGTGCACAGGATAGAAACTATGATGAACGTATACTTGACACACCTGAGAAATCAGTAGAAAGAATGGATGAATATATAAATAAATTTGCCGGTACAGAAAGAACATGGATCATTCCGGGCCCTGACCAGGATTTTTCAAATGGCCCTGAACAGCTGAAAGCTTTAAAAAAATGGGCAAGAGACAATAATACACTCATACACATGCATTCTTCAGAAGAACCAAATACCACTAAATGGTTCAGGGAAACCTACGGCCATACACCTGTAGAATATGCTCATTCCATAGATTTCCTGGATGAAAATACAATTTTAGCCCATCAGGTAAACTGCACGGAAAGAGACCTGGAAATACTCAGAGATACGGGAACAAAGATAGTTCATAATCCCCTTGCCAATACCATCCTGGGTTCAGGAATGCCTCCTGTTATAAAAATGATGGAAATGGGTATACCGGTAGTAATATCAACAGATGGCTCCGGCAGTGCAGATAATCAAAATATGCTTATAGCAGCAAAACTTGCATCTCAATATCAGAAGGCATTGCACCAGGATGCCTATTTACTTCCCGCCCAGAAACTCCTGGAAATGATTACAATAGAACCGGCAAAATTCCTCAGGCTGAATACAGGAAGTCTGGAAGAAGGTAAGGACGCTGATTTTATATTCCTTGATCTTACTTCGCCCAATATGACACCTACCAGAGAGGATAACCTGGTAGAAAACCTGATATGGGCTTCTAACGGAAATGAAGTAAAGTACGTCATAGCAAACGGTGAAATACTTATGAACAACGGAATTTTCACCACTCTGAATGAAGATGAAGTAAAGAATGAAGTATATGAACTGTCAGATATGTTTGTAGAATACAGAAAAACAGCGAAAGAGATAAAAGGAACGGGAGCGCATAAGTAGTGAAAGGTGAGTAGTGAAAAGTGAAAAGACAAAACCTTTCACTTTTCAC
>CALARM010000457.1 GCA_937888925.1 uncultured Synergistia bacterium
CTATAGCAGAACTTTCAACTACTGCTACGGAAACGGCTGCTTCTATCAGTGAAACAACTACAACTATAGAAGAAGTAAGACAGACATCAGAACTTTCCAGTCAGAAGGCGAAGCAGTTATCTACAAATGCTCAGAAAACAGTAGCCATATCACAACTCGGGAAAAAATCCACAGAAGATACAATAGAAGAAATAAAAAAGATAAAGGGACATATGGAGTCCATCGGAGAAACTATTATAAAACTCAGTGAACAGAGTCAGTCCATAGGGGAAATAATAGCTACAGTAAATGATCTCGCAGAACAGTCAAATATCCTTGCAGTCAACGCAGCTATTGAAGCAGTAAAGGCAGGAGAAGCAGGTAAAGGTTTTACTGTTGTGGCACAGGAAGTGAAGAGTCTTGCAGAACAGTCAAAAGCTGCAACAGCTCAAATAAGGCATATCTTAAATGATATACAGAAAGCTACAACGGCAGCAGTAATGGCTGCAGAGCAGGGAAGTAAAGCAGTGGAACAGGGAGTAAAACAATCAGCCCAGGCAGGAGAAGCTATTGTAACCCTTACAAAGGGTGTGGTAGAAGCAGCACAGAGCTCAATTCAGATTGAAGCTTCAAGCAATCAGCAGATGGCAGGTATAGACCAGGTCAATATAGCAATGAAAAATATCAAACAGGCAAGCATACATAATGTAGACAGTGCAAGACAGCTTGAAGATGCCGTAAAATCAATAGGGGACTTATGGGAAAAATTGAAAAATATTGTAAAAATTTATAAAGTATAAGAAGTGAAACCTGAATACTGATTATGGATATTAATGAAGAATTCCTTCAGATGCTTCTTTCTGCTTTCAGAGCAGAAGGAGAAGAAAGAATTAATATAATGGCTTCATCACTTCTGGAACTGGAAAAAGAAGCTTCTGAAGAAAAACAAAAAACAATACTGGAAACAATATACAGGGAGGCTCACAGCCTGAAGGGTGCTGCCAGAGCAGTTGATCTGACTTCTATAGAGACCCTCTGTCATGGCATGGAAAATATTTTTTCTCTTCTGAAGAACAACAGACTTGCCCTGAACAGTGAAATGTTTGATATATTTCATAAAACTGTTGATATGATTGAAAAAAATCTTACAAAGTCAGGAGAAGAAGATATTTCAGGGATCATTCAGGAACTTGACTCTTTAAAGACAGGGGAAGTAAAAAGAGTAAAAAAAGCTGTACCGTCAGACGGGTTTTCAGAGAAGAAAGAATTGCCATTAAAACCTTCAGATGACACTTCAGAGAAGAAAGAATTACCTGTAAAACCTTCAGATGACTCTTCAGAGAAAAAAGAAGTGCCAATAAAACCTTCAGATGACTCTTCAGAGAAAAAAGAAGTGCCATTAAAACCTTCAGATGACTCTTCAGAGAAAAAAGAAGAGACTGAAAAAACTTTGCACCCTGTTTCTGAAGACGAATGTAAAACAGAATCTGCTTCAAAGGATATGGAAGGAGGTTTGAAAGTAAAAACTGCTCCCGAAACAGTGAGAATAGCTGCAACAAAACTGGATAGACTTATGCTTCAGGCAGAAGAATTACTATCTGTAAAACTCTCGACCAAACAGCGTTCTTCCGATTTAAAAGATATTAAAGATATGATAGTTCTTTGGAAAAAAGACAGGAATAAAATTAATCCTGATATAAAAACTTTTTCCGGAATGACAGATGAAAAGGGGATAAAAAAAGGGTTAATCTCCAGACTGGCAGAGTTAATGGAATTCAACAATAAATATATAGATGCACTTGAAAATAAAATTTCAGATCTTTTAAAATTTTCTCTTTTAGACTGTCGTTCCGCCACATTTCTTGTAGATAATCTCCTTGAAGAAATGAAGAAAATCCTTATGATGCCTTTTTCCTCTATTACCATGTCTTTCCCCAGAATGGTAAGGGATATTTCAAAAGCCAGGGATAAGGAAGCAGAGTTAATTGTTGAAGGCGGCCATATCGAACTGGACAGGCGTATACTGGAAGAAATGAAAACCCCTCTTATTCATCTTCTGAGAAATTCCGTTGATCATGGTATTGAACCTCCTTCTGAAAGGGAGAAAAAAAATAAAGAGAGGAAAGGCATTATAAAAATCAGTCTGTCCCAGATGGATACAGGAAAGGTAAGTATTGTAATCTCTGATGACGGCAGAGGAATTGATGCGGAAAAAATCAGATCTGTAGCTATGAAAAAGGGTATTATGTCTGATGAAATTTTACCATGTGAAGATGAAATTTTTTCACTTATATTTCAGCCGGATATTTCAGCAAGTCCTATCATTACAGATATTTCCGGCAGAGGCCTCGGTA
>CALARM010000458.1 GCA_937888925.1 uncultured Synergistia bacterium
TCACTGCCGGGATTTTTTCCAGAGTTGTAGCCAATGTAAAAGCAGTTGATAATGTGTCCTTTTATTTGAATGAAGGTGAAACTCTTGGTGTTGTAGGGGAATCAGGCTGTGGTAAAACTACTGTAGGGAGAAGTGTATTGCGCCTTATAGAACCCACAGAAGGAGAGATAAAATTTAAAGGCAAAGATGTTATGAAGCTGAAGGGAGAAGAACTGCGTAAATTCCGTAAAAATATGCAGATAATCTTTCAGGATCCATACTCGTCGTTAAATCCGAGAAAAACTGTAATGGATATAGTAGGAGAATCCCTTACAGTACACGGTATGGCAAAGGGTAAAGAAAAGGAAGACAGAGTAGCGGAACTGCTTGAGAAAGTAGGTCTTTCTCCTAAATATATAAACCGTTATCCCCATGAATTTTCGGGGGGCCAGCGTCAGAGGATCGGTATTGCAAGAGCGATTGCCCTCAACCCTTCTTTTATAGTATGTGATGAACCTGTATCGGCTCTTGACGTTTCCGTTCAGGCCCAGGTAATAAATCTCCTTATAGACCTCCGGGAACAGCTCAATCTGTCCTATCTTTTTATAGCTCATGGCCTTTCAGTGGTAAAACATATTTCAAATCGTATTATGGTTATGTATCTCGGGAAAATGGTAGAAAGTGCAACATCGGAAGAATTATTTAAAAATCCTCTCCATCCCTATACAAAAGCCCTGCTTTCCGCCAATCCCGTACCTGACCCGAAACAGAAAAGCAAAAGAATTATACTCCAGGGAGATGTGCCGAGTCCGTTAAATCCTCCGCCGGGATGCCCTTTCCATCCCAGATGTCCTCAGGTCATGCCGAAATGTTCTTCAGAAGCACCTCCTTTAAGAGATGTAGGAAATGCTCATGTCTATATATGCCATCTCGGATGATTTCGGGGAAAATAATTCAACAGACAGATTATTAGAAATCAAACATTTAAATATTCAGTTTAAAACAGACGAAGGAACAGTTCATGCAGTGAATGACCTGAGTTTTTCCCTTAAAAAAGGAGAGAATCTCGGCATAGTAGGAGAATCAGGTTCAGGAAAAAGTGTTACTGCTCTGTCAATTATCCGCCTTATAGCCACTCCTCCCGGCCGTATTGTATCAGGAGAAATAATATTCCAAGGTGAAGATCTCCTGAAAAAATCACCTCATGAAATAAGAAAAATCAGAGGAAACAAAATTTCTATGATCTTTCAGGACCCAATGACTTCCCTTAACCCTCTTCTTACGGTAGGAGATCAGATCATTGAAGCAATATTATTACATCAGAAGGTTAATAAAAAAGAGGCGTTTCTTATTGCCACAGAGATGATGAGAAAGGTGAAAATACCTGATCCTGAGGCGAGGATGCACGTGTATCCCCATCAGTTCAGCGGAGGTATGAGACAGCGTATAATGATTGCCATGGCCTTATGCTGTAACCCCGATCTCCTCATTGCAGACGAGCCGACTACTGCCCTTGATGTGACTATTCAGGCTCAAATTCTTCATTTAATGAGGGAGTTAAACAGTAATTCAGGAGCTTCCATAATTTTGATTACCCATGATCTCGGCATAGTGGCAGAAGTCTGTCAGAATGTAATGGTAATGTACGGAGGAGAAGCTGTTGAATTTGCTCCTGTTAAAACTATATTTAAAAATCCGGCTCATCCCTATACATGCGGTTTACTTGCTTCTAGACCGAAATTAAATGATAAAGAAAAAAAGCCTCTCGTTCCTATAGCTGGCTATCCGCCGGATCTGTTCAGCCTTCCCCGGGGGTGTATTTTTTATCCGAGATGTAAATACGGAACTGACAGGTGTAACAGTGAAAGAATTTCTCTTGAAACTCTTTCACCGGATCATTCAGTAAGATGTATAAGAGCAAAAGAACTTTATAAATAAATTTATTTTTTTCTACTTTGTGATATAATGGTCTGGTGAAGGGTGAAGAGTGAGTTCAAAACTCAATAATAATGTTTATGAAAGAATAAAGTTTATGAATGATAATCCCCATATTTTAATAGTAGACGATAGAGAAGACAGCAGAAAAATCCTTCAGACTATATTAAATAAAGAAGGCTATAATTTAACGTTTGCTTCCAGCGGCCTTGAAGCAATTGAAAAAATATCCACTGCAAAACCGGATCTCATACTTTTAGATGTACTTATGCCGGATATGAACGGTTTTGAAGTATGTAAACATATAAGATCAAATCCCTGCCTTGCAGATATACCTGTTATAATTGTTACAGGACTGGATGAGCGCCAGGCAAGGCTGGAAGGACTTTCCGCCGGTGCAGATGATTTTATTTCAAAACCTATAGATAAACATGAACTGAAGGCAAGGGTAAACACTATTACAAGACTCAACAGACAGCGTCATATAATGGCAGAAACTATAAACGAACAGAACATAGAACTGAAAGAATTAAACAGTAAACTAAAGAAATTTCTTGAAGAAGATGCCTCAAAAGTAGCCAGTTTATTGCTTGTAGAAAGAGACACATTTAAATGGATTGTAGACAATGAAGAAATAGGATATATCATTCTGGATTCTCATGACAGAATTCTCTATATAAACCTGAAGGGCCGGGTATATCTTGCTATTGAAAGTGAAAAAGATCTAACTGCACCATTTATGGAACTGTTAAAAAAGAACTATTCTCTGGAAGAAGAGCATCTGTGGAATAGCTGGCCGAAAGAAATTAACCGTTATATTACATCCGGTAAAACTCATACAGTATCAAAACTGCAGGTCTCTATAACCTCTATACCGGGGACAGAGGAATATCTCGTAAAAATTGAAGAAAAAAAAGGTATTATTTCAACGAATTAGTGATTAGTGAAAAGTGAAAAGTGAAAAGTGAATAACAACAGTAATTTATACACATCAATATAACCGTTAACTGGTCACTGGTCACTGCTCACTGGTCACTGCTCACTGATAACTGTCTCCTACCCTATTACTCTGAGAAAAATAACTTTATCATCTTCCGGACCATAAAAATCTTTAAGGATCGCTTCTACCGTATATCGGCATTTTAAATAGAAAACCCTTGTAGCTTCATACAGTTTCCTGTTGGATGTTTCCACATATATACGTTTACCGCCCATTTCGGAAATTTTCTTCTCCGTAAGAGCAAGAAGTTTTTTCCCGATACCACTGCCGCGTATATCATTATGTACAGCAATCCAGTAAAGATCAAAACTTCCTTTCGTACAGGCAATTTCTCCGAAACATGTATAACCGATGACTCTGCCATTGTCTTCTGCAAAGATAAAATGATAACCGCATGCAATTCCTTTATTCAATCTTTCTTCAACCAGTTCCACACCTACTGCAATTTCTTCTTTATAAAAATA
>CALARM010000459.1 GCA_937888925.1 uncultured Synergistia bacterium
TTCTTCATCGGGATAGGCAAGGTTAAACCATTCTGCACCTGTCGGTATATCCTCTCTGGTATAACCGAACCATTTGATAAATGCAGGATTTAAGTATTCACATTTCTGTTCTATGCCGGTCGAGAGATGTATGGCAATCGGCAATGTTTCCACCATTGATCTGAAGTTTCTCTCTGCTTCTTCAAGTGCTTTTTCTTTCAATTTACGGTCTGTAATATCTTCGCCGGAGGAAAGAATATCAGTGATTTTACCTGAAGAATCGCGAAGGAATGCGTTATGAAAAGCAATTATACGTTCTTTACCGCTTTTTGTAAGAACAGGATTTTCATAATATTCGACAGGAGACATATTACCGTTTACCAGTTGTTGAAAGACTCCTTTTACATCTTCTTTTATTCCTTCCGGCAGACATGTATCAAACCAGTTACAACCTGTAAGTTCCTGTTCCATATAACCCAGAATAGAACATCCCTTTTTATTGATCATTGTAATATGTCCGTCTCTATCCAGAACCAGGAGCATTACTCCGGCAATATCCAGATACATCTGGGTCTTATAGTTTTCTCTTATCAATGCTTCTTCTGCAAGTTTGCGCTCTGTAATATCCACTACTATTCCGACAACATTGATAACCTTATTGTCTTTATCTTTGACTGACGATACTGAAAGATCACCCCAGAAACAAGAGCCATCCTTTCTGACAAAGCGTTTTTCAAGCCGGTAATTTTCTGTTTTCCCCTGAACGATTTTAAGGAACCATGTTCTGCTGGTTTCTTTATCGTCAGGATATGTTATATCCAGGGTGGTTAATTTTCTCATTTCTTTATCATCGTAACCGAACTTTTCAAGCCACCAGTTATTAAACATGACATATCTGCCATTCTTATCGGTAATGGAAACTCCTATATTGGCAATATCAAAGATAGCACGGAGCTTTTCTTCACTTTCACGGAGTGCTTTTTCCGCTATAATGCGTCCTGTAATATCTCCATAGGTAATAACTACGCCATATTGTTCTATAGGAATCGGGGCAGCAGTGACACTGATCCATGTAATATGATCATTATCTTTAACTATTCCCATTTCAACATTCTCTATGAGCCTGTTCTCTTTCATAGCCCTTACGCTTGCATATTCTTCTGAAGGCATAGGGGTTCCGTCTGTACGTATTATTTTCCATTCATGGGAATTATATTTTCGTATGGTCTGAGCATCATAACTTATACCGAGTAAGCGTTCTGACTCTTTATTGGTATCAATAATTTTACCGTCTTTATCAGTTATGCTTATACCAAGAGGAAAAGACTCAAAGAGCAATTTGTATTTTTCCAGGGCAATATATAAATCCTTTTCCAGTTGTCTGTGACCTGTAATATCAGTAATTATCGTCTGATATACCGGTTCGCCTGAATCCTTTACAGGAGAGCTTAAAAGTTCTATCGACGTAACATGTTCGTTTTTTTCTCCGAGACACAGTTCTGTAGAAACCTTCTCAACCTGTCTTTCAACCTTATTTAAGTGACTGAAAAATTTATCTCTATCACATTCTGAGATAAACATATTGAATGGCATACCGGTTAAAGAATCTCTTTTAACACCGAGTATGTTTGCGCCGGTGAGATTTATATCTTTTATAATTCCGTTTTTATCAAGCTTACAGTATCCGACGGGAGCAAAATCATAGAGAAAGGCGTAACGATCACGGGATTGTTCTGCTTCGTGAAGCTTTTCTCCGAGTTCTCTGTTCTGTATCTCAAGTTCTGCCTGATGAACCTGTAATTCCCGGATTGATTCTTTCAGATTCTTATCCGGGTTAAAAGGCTTTACAATAGAGGCAAGACTCTCAAGTTCTTTCAGCAGTTCATCTCTGGACATCTGTTCATACTTCATTTATCTTTTACTTCCCTTAAAGAATTTCCAGAAACATCTTCACTCTTTTGAGATATTCTATGTTTTTTCTTCACTATCCTGCAAACAGGCTATTTTCTTCAGAATTATAAAAGTTATAAAAAATTAACGGAAATTTTTTAATTTTTCCGCTGCTTCATTCCAGTAATCAATACCTTTCAATATCTCGGTATGGTGAATTAAAACAATTTCTTCATGGGCTTTCGCGGAAAAGGGGTAATCTTTATCTGAAGCATAAACACGGAACTGCTGTGCATCATTGGAAATAGAAGAGTACCCTGATATAAGAGGTATACCTGATTTTACCGCTTCCTTAATAAAATTCTCCCTTCCCATAGGTCCGTTATAGTAAAAAGCATATCTCATCTGGCTTCTGTACAAAGTTTTTTCATATTGTCTCAGTATTTTTATATCTTTCACTTCCTCAAGTGCTCCGTCAAGGAATTTCATAATTTCTTCTCTTTTTCTGCATAATTCATCCAGAATGTCCAGTTGAGGGCCGAGTATTACGGCAGAAAGTTCAGACATCTGATAATTTTCCCCTATTATTCCGTATGGATTAAGTCTTCTTTCTTCTCCGTATACTCCCGGTATGTACCCCCTGTTTACAATGGCATAGCATTTTTCGTAAAGTTCTTTATCGGACGTTATAATCATGCCGCCCTGGCCGCAGGTCATAAGTTTAACTCCTCCGAAACTGAATATACCTGCAGTTCCGAATGAGCCCGCCCTTTTCCCGTCATATACCGATCCGGAAGACTGGGCACAGTCTTCGATGAGATAAATATTTCTCTCACTGCATATATCTCTCAGTTCGTCAATTTTTGCAAGAGCACCGCAGAGATGAACAGCCACAACTGCTTTTACTTTATCATTGAGAACAGAACGGACTTCTTCCGCATTCATGGAAAGGCTGTCTTCATGAATATCCACGAAAAGCGGTGTTGCACCGGTTTTCGACACGCTTTTCGGTAAAGAATAATAATTATAGGCAGGCAGAACAACTGCATCGCCTGAACCTATATCGAGAGCCCGTAAAACTATTTCAAGGGGAACCGTTCCGTTACATACGGAAATTCCGTATTTACTCCCATGAAAGTCTGCAAAACGTTTTTCGAAATCATAGACTTCTTTTCCTTTATAAATCCACCATTTGCCTCCGTGAAAGGCTTTTTCTACGGCATGTAAAATATCTTTATTATTAACGGGCCATTCCATAAATAATTCCTCCTGATAAAAAATTCCTTTTAATAGGCACAGGTCTTTATTCCCGTATCTTTTTGAGTCTTTTTTGCAATTTCTGCAAGTTCCTCTTCTATAATCTTTTTAATCTCCAGATCTGCAGTAGGTCTTGCGACAGTATAGATCATGACTTCATCCGGTTTTAACTTACCGACAGTATTTATCCAGTCTTCCACCGCTTCTTTACCGGCATTTGAAATACTTCCTCTGAAGAAATTGGTCTGAATG
>CALARM010000460.1 GCA_937888925.1 uncultured Synergistia bacterium
GCCTCCGTCAGAATGCTGAAAATTATAAAGTCTCTGAAAACCTGCCCTTACCATTGAAGGGAGTTCTTTATTTATATGTTCATTCTGCAGTTTCAGTTCTTTCAGAGTTTTCGTCACTATTACAGACGGGAGAAAACGGCTCATAGTCTGCTCCACACATCCATAGGGATATCCTGCGAGGTATTCCAGAGATGAAAGAAGAGAGGAAGAAAGAGATGGTTCGAGCGTTATAACACATTTTGAAGAATCTTTTTCTGCATTATCGGGAAGAGTGATTTCTTCTTCAGCCTTATTTTTAGTAACTCCCGAAATCGCAGCATTTTGCTCCGTACCATGAGGCAGAACAGGGACAGTCATTTTCACTGCATCAGATTCTTCGTCTGTAAGGGCAATAAGTTTTACCTCACATGGTCCCTGTTTTTTTACTCTCACCTTCCAGTCTATTGTTGATGAACCGTCAGGGGAAACCTGAACTTTACACTGCTGTTTATTTTTATCAATAAATTCAATACCGCCGTCTATCTCAAGTTTTGCATAAACAGTTTTTTCACCGTTCAAATAATTATGAACTATACCTGTTATGACCGTTTCATCTCTTTCAGTAAAAAATCTCGGCATAATGAGCCTTGCAAGGAGGTCTTTCGTAACTATAACTTTCCCGGTCTTTGCTCCTGTCTTTGTATCTTTACTCACTGCTCTGGCAGTGGCCCTCCAGGTCGTAAGACTGTCAGGAAAAGATATGTTTACTTCCGCTCTTCCATTCTGATCTGTTATGATTGAAGGGTTAAAGTATGCGGTATCAGGGAAATATTCTCTTGTAAAGTCAGGCTGAACTGTTACACCACCTGAGTCAAAATCATCATCTATTGTTCTTCCGTCAATATTACCATCATCTATGGCACCTGCCTGAGCGTCTGAATATAAGCCATACTCTCCGCCGGTTTCATAAAACATTTCATCTGCACTATTTCTCAAGGAATTATATGTAGAAATACTGTTGCCTCTTGGACCATAGAAAAATTTCTGAATATCCGGAACAGTTTCAGCTGCCACAGTATAAACGGACTCATCTGTAAGTCCGAAAGTAACCTGAGACGATACAGGTCTTTTCTTACGATCAAGAGTTTTAATTATAAATTTTCCATTCTCTCCGGGCCTGTATTTTTCTTTATCAGACTCCAGGGATAGAGTAAGAAATTTATCGTCAGGAGGACATATTATCTTCTTATTCTGAGTGTAAAATTTTCCGTTACGGAAAAAATTTACTGAAATATAAAAATCAGGTGTATATTTATCTGTTATTTTTACTTTATAACAGGCTGTTTTATTGGAAAGATCGATTATTCTGTAATCCAGTATATCATGTCCTTCCACCGTAAGAAGGGCCTTTATGCCTTCATAGGGACAAACAATAAGGAGATATGCCGTATCACCCGGTTTATATATATGCTTATCAGGTATTATATCTACTTTATTCAGATTATTCCAGTTATAATAATCAGTTCCCCCGTAGGAATAAAGTTCAATGCTCTTCTTTACCATGTTATGATTTTGATCTTTAGCCCTGCAAATCACCTGATAATACCCTTCTTTCTCGGGCACAAAATCATAAGACACATTACCGCCATCAGTTTTCAATTTAACCGATTCAATAGTTTTCCATTTCCATTTTTTCTTTTCTTTATCATAATTTTCATAATTAAAATCAAGAACAAAATCTGTTTCTATCGGATGTCCTTCATAATCCCTCGCCTCTATCTTAAGACTGCCTTTTTCGCCCGGATTATAAACATATCTGTCCTGTATAATTATAAAATAAAACGAAGCTCCCGTTATAAGTATTTTTGTGCTTCCCGTCACTTCTCTTCTGCTTTCGTCTGCCATAGTTACTACAACAGTATAATTCGCATCATAATTAATCTCTTCTGCAGGAAAGGAGAAGGAGCCTTTGCCGTTTTTATCTGTTCTGCCCTCCCCTGTTTTGAGTTCCTGACTTTCATATGCATCTATGGAATTCTCAACAAAAATCTCTTCTTCCCACCAGTTATTCCAGAAAGAAGGAGAATAATAATCTCTATATATGTGCCATTTATATTCTTTTTCAGGCACAGGAGAACCGAAATAGTATTTTCCGTCTATATTAAAGGTCATAGTATCTCCCCTGACATAATGTGCCTTATCAGGTGTTACAGTAATTTTAAATTCCGGTTTTCTGTATTCTTCAACCAGGAATGTACCTTCTTTTGTCTGTCCGTCAGGTGTGGTGCAGGTTATTGTATAGGTTCCCAGGGGAGGTTCTTCAGAAAGAGTAATATCTCCACAGATAGCGCCATAATCATCTGTTTTTATATTTTTTTTATAAATTTCTCCATGTCTGCCATCTTTTATTGAAATCTTCATATCTTCACCGGATACATATTCAAGTTTTCCATTTTTCTCATATCTGAGGATACCTTTAAAAGAGACTTTCTGAGAAGGTCTGTAAACAGGTCTGTCAGTATAGATATATGCCATAAAATTCGGCCTGCTATCAGGGAGTATGAAATTGATTTCACAGGTATCATCATTACACATAGCCAGTATTCTGCATTGAGTTCCACTTTTAAAATCTTTAAGATTTATATTCAGAATTCCATTTTTATCGGTGCTGTAATTTCTCCGTTCATTGCCTGCGAAAAGCTTTACATCTCCCTTCATAGGAGAAGAATTTTTCCTGTCCTGTATGGATAAAAGAAGCATATCTTTTGAAATTTTGGCAGAAAGAGCAATTGCGCTTATTCTTATTGAAGAAGAAATAGAATCTTTTGCAGTAGAAGCCACCAGGTAATAAACGCCTGAAGATAATCCAGGAAGATTTAAATTAAACTCCCCGCGGGAGTAATGATTGTCATAGGCTTTTATCGTAACACCTTTGTTTATTTCTTCCAGAGGTGCAGATTGTAAAGAGTAATCTTTATATTTATCGGCAGTTAAATCAGCAGGTATTTTATATATCTTTAAATTAATATTTTCGTCATGAGAGCCTGTACTATCACTGCAGTATATATAACCTTTAAGAGACATCTTTTCTCCCGGATAATACAGATGCTTGAGAGAAAAAGTTATCCGGTACGTATCTGCAAAAGATGGCAAAGAGAAAAAACATAATAACAAAACCATGACATATATTATTCTTTTCATAATATAAAAAATCCTCACTGAAATGGAGTGAAAAGTGAGTAGTGAATAATGAGTAATGTCCTATTCTCTTCACTTTTCACTCTAATTAAATTCTAATAAGTCATAAAATACACTATAAAGTATAACTATATATATTCTATAAGAAATTTAAAAATCTCTTTTTTCTGTAATTTTATATTAAAAAAGGATAAAATAAAAATACTTTTCAGGAAGGAAGTGAATGAAAATAAAAAGAATATATATTTTTATAGTGGTTTTATAACTTACTTCATATGTCTGTATATAAGCTTCAGACAGTAACAAAGAGTTTATAGTAATAATAAAATATATCAGGGGAAAGAGAGAGGGAGAATGTTGCCAAAGAATAAGGATATATTGTATCATCTAGTAAAAATGGAAACACTCGTAGCAAATATATCCACCCGTTTTATCAATGTAAACGCCGGAGATTTAGAGGAAGTTATAAAATCTACTTTACAAGAAATAGGAGAATTTATAGATGTAGACAGATCCTTTCTTTACTTTTATTCAGGCGACAGAAGAGAAACTGTTAAAGGTTACGAATGGTACAGAAACGGATTCGAGCCGATGGTGCAGAAGTTTCTGGATATATCACTGAAACCCTATTTCTGGGCAACAGGTATAATAAGAGATCTGAAACCTGTTTATGCCAGTAAACCTTCGGAACTGCCACTTAAAGAACAGGCCTTAAAAGAATTCTGGGAAAAAAGCAGAGTAAAATCTTTCCTTTCAGTCCCTCTTTATATAAGAAAAAAACTCGTAGGTACACTTGGTTTTTTAATGGAAAGGAAAGAAAAAATATGGCAGGAAAGTGATATAAGAATATTAAATATGACAGGAGAAATTTTTGTAAATCT
>CALARM010000461.1 GCA_937888925.1 uncultured Synergistia bacterium
GCATAGGTAAAACCGTAATAAGAAGAATAACTGGTAGATTGTCCGTCAAGCATTGCACTGATGTTGCCCAGATCGTCTCTGGCACCTTCTACATAGGCTCCCAGGTCTTTAAGAGCTATGTTTACTCCGTCTTCAGGAGTTATAACTTCCACACCCTGAAGATTTTCCGGGCCTTTTGTAGGAGACGGAGAAGGCGAAGTGGCGACATTTTCAGGTATTACCTGAAGTCTGACACTGGATATTAACATATCTACCTGGGGATTTAATGTTTCATACTCCAGGACAGGGATTACAGAATATATGCTGTAAACCCTTTTGCCTTTTATAAGATGGATTTCTTCTACGTTAATTTCTCCTTCAGGTGAACTGAAATGACCTTTTATAAACAGACCTTTTTCTGCTGCGAAACTATCGAGAGATTTTTCTGTTACATCTCCTTTTTCTGTGAGAATAAAATTGTAGGCACCGGAAAATAATCTCGGTATATCCTTAAAATTTGCTTCTTCTTTACCTGGAAAATCCACATAATCTATTCTGAAATAATACCCCTTACCATTTATAGGACTGGCTACTATTATGGGGTCATAATCGATTTTTCTCCAGCCCTGAGGTATCTGAAAGGTATAATAACCCTTACTGCTTTCTACTTCTTCTGCCACTGAAACAGAAGAGAGCAATATAAATAAAAGTAAAGTAATTGCTACTGTTTTACTGCTGTAATTCATCAATATAGGTTTTAATATCCCTGAGCTCCTTTTTTAAATGTTCCTTGTAGCCAGTTGACGGCTGTTCCATGGCTATTTTCAAATTATCATCATAATATTTCTGAAGTCCTGTTACTATGGAATTAACTCCTTCTGCAACCATTTTCTTTTCTATTCTGGTTGTAGTATCTCCTGTGAGATCCTTTCTGGTTCCGTAGACAACAGCCGATTTTTCCCTGCCTTTTCCAAGCATAACAGGTTCACAGAGTTCATCTTCAAGTTTATAAACATAATTTGCCCCTGATTGTATAATGAAATTAAAGGCACATGCAAGGGCAAAGTTAAGAAGTCCCGTATCTTCTCCCGGTTCTATGGATGGGAATGATGAAAAATCTTCTGCTATATGAAGAGGTTTCGAAGCGCTTTCTCTCACCTGGTCATAGCTGTATCTGTAGTTCTGCATCTGGGAAATTGCAAAAAGAGGAAGTCCATGGACTGTATTTAATATGGTTATCCTGTCTTTATCCCCTGTGGAAGATACATTGTCTTCTTCCGCACCGAAGGGTCTTCCTTTGAATTCCTGAACAACCATCGATTTTTCTCTGTCTTCTACACCGAGAACTACTATCTGTTTGACATTACCTCCATGCTGAAGCATGGCGGGATTATAATTCCAGTAAGGTGCTGCTTTAAATATGATATCATCTACCATTGAAGGAATATTGACTTTATCTTTATTGGCGGCAATAAAATTATCTATCGATTGCCCTAAAACCAGTCTGAATCTTTCCTTCGCATATTCCATAACTTTCCCTATTATTTCATCAATAGATAAATTTTCAAAACTTATCAGAGGGCCGTATTGAGAAAGAAAAGTGGCTTTTTCTTTGGCAACATCTTTTATATATTCATCGTAAAGAGCCACTATACCGTTGTCTTCTATAATACTTGAAACAAGTACACCTTTTCTTTCTTTTATTGAAAGCTGGTTTTTATATTTTGCTCTTATATCCTGACAGACCATATCTAGCTGGTTCTTTACTTTATCTATTCTGCCTCTGATTTGAGATATGCCACTCTGGAGATTTGAATAAATCGTTATAGCTATAGCTCTTCTTCTTTCATCTATTATACTGTTCAGAAGAGCCTGAACGCCTCTTACAAGGCTATCACGGCTATCTCTTATTCTTCCTTTTTTACCTATGAGATTCCAGCTTTTTATAACAGTTTCCAGCTCATTCTGGCCGTTACGTATTTTTGATCTGAGCTGTTCAACCTGCATGTCAAGAGATTGCTTTTCCTGTTTCATCATTTCCGTATAACGCTCAAAATCACCTTTTAAGTGTTCAAGACACCTGCAGGCAACTTCCACTCCAAGAGCAGGATCATTTAAAATTCTTATAATTTCTTCGTTCAGGGCATTGAGACTCATTTCTGAAATCCCGGTCTCATTTGTTTTCATTATTGCTTCAATCTGTGACATTGCCTGTGTTTCATAATATTGCCCGTCATTTAAGATCTTCTGACCAAGTTCCTTATCACTTATCTCATCATATCTGTTCGGGCTTATAATAATATTAATCCTGGAACCGTCAGGTTTCAGAATAATCCTGTCTATAAGCTGATCGGAATTTTCCTCGTCAAGCTGGTTTTTATTTATAAAAGTGTCTGCAAGGTTATCACTCTGTTTTAACCAGTCTTTATCCTTCATGAGAAGATTCTCTATTATATCCTGACCCAGTTTGAAAGCATTTATCTTTAAAATTCTTTCCGTAGGATATTCAATGGCAGATGTTCCAAGACCGCTGTAAGCAGTATTTTTTCCCTGCTCATAATTTGTAAGGACAGGTTTTATATTATCAAATGGACTGGCAAGACTTTTACCTACCTGTGTTCCTATCATGAGAAAAGCTGCATCGCTGATCATTTCGGTGACTTCTTCAATATCTGCCAGTTTTCTGCCGTTTGCATTTATAGAATCTACAAGATAACATATATCAAAAGGTTTTTCTTTTGTCGTAACAGGAGGCAGAGACGGATAATGGCAGGAAAAGGTGGTTTTCTTATCCATAAAATAATCCAGTTCTTTCAATGCCGCATAGGCATTTGCTTCCATACCTACAGGTCTTGTACCGCTTGTCCATGCTCCTGCCATGACCATGATACCTGTAGAATTTATTTTTGATACTCCTGCATTCAGACATGCCTGTCTTGCAAGATAGGCAATATCCAGAAATGTTCCGCTTCCTGTTCCTCCGCATACGGAACAGACTATATATACATCTATTACATCATTTCTTGTAAGTTCAAATCCCAGATCCTTCATACGTTTTTCATTCCCTATCTGGGTAACCTGATTTAGAGCCTGAGCTATGGCTGAAATTATAATCTGGCAGTTCCAGAAGACAGAAAGCCTTCCTGAAGTTCTTATCTGTCCTGCTCCGTCTTTTATATCACTGGGAGTAAAATCTTTTGGTATCCATTTACCTATAAGAGGCTGTGCTCCTCCCGGATGAGCTTCCCGGATTATAGCAGCAGCATTCTTTACTGTGAGATGGAAAAATTCGTTCGGTTCCATCTCTGCAGCGGTCATAGAGCCTATAACTTCATCAGTATCACAATCAAACACAAGATATTTTATTACAGGGAGTTCTCCCAGTCCATTTTTCTGCATCAATCGTTTAAGTTTTACTACAGCACGGTGACCTGTGCCTCCAAGACCTATAACTAATGTTGGTATGAATTTTTTAGCCATTTTTTTATGTGGAGTTTTAAGTCGGAACACTTTAAAACCTGCCACCAAAACCTCCTTTCGGAAACTCGTGATAGGTCACGCATTACGCGTCATGCGTGACGCGTCACGATTTTATAATTCTATGTAAGATTTATATTCCCTCCAAATATGATATAATATCTTTATGGTTACAAAGGAAGAACTTTTTGAAAAACTTGCCCGTTGTTATGAAAAACTTTCTCTTTTATTTGAAAAGAATAAAAAAAACTTCTGCGGTTCCTGTCATAGCTGCTGTACCTATGCTCTTACTCATGGAGTATGTGAGATAGAATATCAATATATAGACCTCTATCTTGAGAAACATAAAAGAGCAGGTGAGGGAAGGACATTCAGAGACTACATAAATAAAAAAAGAGGCATAGACGGCCAGCTTATATATACAGGCTGTCCCCTTTATCATGACACTGGATGTTCTATTTACCCCGTAAGACCTTATTCCTGCAGAACCTATGGTTTATATGGCAGAATTCCTGTTCCTCCATTCTGTGCTTTCAGAGATTTTATAATTATATATAACGGGAAAGATTTTTATAATACAGTGCCTCTGGCTGCAGAGTTTTTTGAAATCAAGAGTTTTTATGATATTCTTATAACAGATAATCTGGTAGAAAAGGCAGAAAAATATTATAACTTTGCTCTTCATTTATATTACAGAGGAAATATAGATGAAGCTGAAAAATATCTCATAAGTGCTTTAGAAACTGATCCTTACCACAGTCAGGCATGGTATCAGTTAGCCCTCATATATTATGATAGAGGCAATATCTTTGAAGCCTCAAAACTTACGGAAAAAGCACTGTCACTGGATCCGGATAATCTTACTATAAAGTTAAAGCTGGGATTGTTTCTTACGAGGTTGAATGAGAATGTTACGGCAAAAAATATATTCCTCCAGATTTTAGAAAAAGAGCCTTTAAATAAAATGGTTCTTATTGCACTGGCGCATATTTCTTTAATTTCCGGTAATTGTGAAGATGCCAGGCTATACTGTATTAAAGCCCTTGAAGTGGATCCTCACCTGGAAATGGCCCTTCTTATGCTGAAAAACCTCTCCCGTGAAAAATGAAAAGTGAATAGAATAAGATTTAATTACTTTTCACTTTTCACTTATAAACCTAGCAATGGTTTTAAATACTCTTCAGTCTTCTTTATTATCCTGTCAGCTTCTTTATCGTCTATTCCAAGTAATTTTTTTGCTTCTTCAAGATACTTATATTCTTTTTCATCCCATTTACTTACCATGGCTGAAGCTGTAGCCATTCTCAATGTATTTCTCTTTGCCTGAGGAGTTTTTATCCACCGTACTATATTTTTTAATATCCTCGGTGTACTTACTTCTTTTTTTAATCTGCTTTTTGTACCGGAAGATATGTCTATTTTGTCTATATATTCTACCAAACAGGCTCTTTCTGCTTCATCAAGGACTCCGTCTGCCCAGGATATTCCTATCATAAGACTTATCATGTGTCTTGCTTCTTTTTCGTCCATATTGAATTCCATACCGCAGCCTTCACAGGAAAGATTGTTTATATCAACATTTGCTCCGCAGACAATACAGTAAAAGTCGTCTGGTTTTAATTCTTGCTCCTTTTTTGTTGTTTTAATTTTTTTCATTATTTCTTTTTCTCTTTTTGCTTTCAGGGATTTGCCATCACCTTCTGATGTATCAAATTTCAAATCTATTCCCAATCCTATCAAATTCAGTACTTTTTTTGATATCTTTTTACTCATATAAACGCCACCTTAGATTTTATTTATCGTAACAGGAAAATATATAATTTAATTTTACGATTCACGACTTATTATATCATATAAGTCAAGATGGATTGCGTTTGAAAAATGGCAATCGTGAAGGGTGAATAGTGGATAAGTTTTTATTCTTCTAAAATATTACGATTTTGATAAAAATGTTACATAAATTTAACTTTTCCTTAAATATCAGGAAAAGGAATTCACTTTATACTATCGAATATGCTATAGTTCTGTTTGATTTCATAACAGTGTATAATTACTATAGTTTTGCACTTTTTTAAAAGATTATAATTTCTTACATAGTTGAATAAAATTATGTAAGGCTCAAAGAGCTATTAGTTAACTGCTAATAGCTAATTAGCCCTGAATTTAAGAATTACAACTGTTTTTAAGAAGTCTGCAAAAGTAGACTATAATAAAGAATAGAAACAACTTGGAAAAAGGTGTATATAAATGGCTGTTTTATGTCACATGTGTGGCAATGAAAATGAAGTGAACAGTAATCTCTGTAAATATTGCGGCAGCCCTGTAATAATAGATGAAGAGGTTACATGTTTGCCTCAGAAGACTGTTCTTGATAACAGGTATGAAATTATCCATCTTGTTAAATCAGGTGGTATGGGTGCAGTATATAAGGCTATTGATCTCAGGCTTGATGATGTCTGTGCTGTGAAAGAAATGCTCAGTTTTTATTCATCTCCTGCTAAAAGGCAGGAAGCTATAAATAGATTTAATGAGGAAGCAAAGATACTCACCAGACTGCGTCATTCAAATCTTCCCAGAATAAGGGATTATTTTATAGAAAATGATAAATATTATCTGGTTATGGATTTTATAGAAGGTACAGATCTGGAAACTATATGGTTTAATTCATACGGAAAGAAATTTGATGAAAAAGAGACTGTAGAATGGGCACTTCAAATTCTTAATGTTCTTGATTATCTCCACAATCAGGAGCCTCCTGTAATATACAGAGATATAAAACCTTCAAATATAATTTTAAAAAGAGACACCAACGAAGTTGTTCTTATAGATTTTGGTATAGCAAGAACAATTTCATCGGAAGAAGCCCATAGAACGTCAAGCGGTACAGAAGGTTATTCTCCTCCTGAACAATATCGTGGTATAGCTGTACCTCAGAGTGATATTTATTCCCTCGGAGCGACGATCCATCAATTACTTTCAGGAGAACCACCACTTACGCCCTTTAAGTTCTGCAGTATATGTGATAAAAATTCTACTGTTTCCGCGGAGATGGAACGTATAATAATGAAGGCTCTGGAAGAAAGAATTGAAGATAGATTTCTTTCTGCAGAAGATATGTTGAAATCCATAGTAGATTTATACAGGTCATCAAGTGACCTCCATGCTGCTACGATTGCTCTTAAATATCAAATATCTTCTCAGAATATAATAGATATAGTGAGCAATGAATCCTCCATACCTGTGTCCCGGCAAACTATAACTATGGATCAGATTGACGGACTTATCTTACAGTTAGATAATAATAATGTAGAACTCAGGAGACTCGCAGTAGAATCCCTTGGAAATTACAGAGAAGAAAGAGTAGTAAAAGCATTGATTAAAGCACTTGATGACAGAGATACAGAAGTCAGGATGAGGGCAGTTGTTGCTCTTGGTAATACCGGTGATACAGTTGCAATACCATATCTTATAAAGGTTCTGGAAAAAGATACGGATCATTTAAGAGCATGCACTGCTGCAGCTATGAGTAAATTTATAGAAGATTCTGTTCTTGAGCCTTTAATCAGGGCTCTGGAAGACTCTGTTCCTGCTGTGAGGAAACAGGCTGCCATTTCTCTTGGCATAATTGGTTATACCGAGGCAATAAAGCCTTTAGAAGAAGCAAGAAACAGGGAAGGCCTCCTCAGTATACATATGAAAGATGTTATGTCAGATGCAATAGATAGATTGACTAAAGGCCCTACGGCCGCTCAATATATGGAAATGGCCGATATTTTTGTAAAGCAGAGCAGGTTTGAACTTGCAGAGGATTGTTATAAAAAATCCATTGAATTAAAACAGAACAGTTATGAAAGTTATGTTAACCTGGGGAATATCTATTGTTCTCAGGGTAAATATAAAGAAGCTCTTGAAACTTATATTTCTTCACTGAAATTGAAGCCTTATAATTATGAAATCTATAATGCTATCGGTAATATATATACTACTATGGGAGATTATCAGAAGGCAATAGATGCTTATAAACAGGTTATAGATATTGAACCTGATTTTGCCACAGCTTATAATAATCTGGGATTTGCTTATTACAATCAGGGTGAATTTTATAATGCCATACTGGAATATAGAAAATCTATCGCTCTTGATGAAAAGTTTCCTATGGCATATAACAATCTTGGAAATGCTTACAGTGCTCTTGGAAACTATGAACTTGCCATAGAAGAATACAGAAAAGCTTTAAAACTGCAGCCTGATATGAGTCTTGCCCATAATAATCTCGGATTTGCCTATGCAAAAATGAATAAACATGATATGGCTATACTTTCTTATATGGAAGCAATAAAATTGACACCGGGTTTTGCAATGGCTTATATTAACCTGGCTTTTTCTTACGCTACCCAGGGTAAATATGAATCTGCCATTAAATATTACAGGAAAGCCATTGAATGTGATCCGAATAATTATGAGGCCTATACGGGCCTTGCCCAGGTTTATGAACTATGCGGTCATTATGACGAAGCAATAGAGCAATATGAAGAAGCCTTACAGACCGGAAGAGAAGATGTGAAAATTTATGAAAATATTGCAAATATATATGTGGAAACAGGAAAACTCATTTATGCAATAGAGGAATACAGGAAAGCCTTATTAAAAGAACCGGGGAGATCGGATTTGTATAATAAAATTGCCTGGATATACAAGGAATTGAAACAATATGATCGGGCAATTATGGAATATCAAAAAGCTATATCTTTAAGTCCAGGCGATGCAAAACTTTATATTAATCTTGGCTTCACCTACAGTTCTATGAAAGAATATTCTATGGCAATAGAAAAATATCGGGAAGCTCTTAAATTAGAACCTGACAACGGTAATATATATTATAATCTCGGATGTGTATATATGAAATTGAA
>CALARM010000462.1 GCA_937888925.1 uncultured Synergistia bacterium
TCCTTTTTCTATTCCTTTTTCTATTCCTTTTTCTATTCCTTTTTCTATTCCTTCTTTTATCCCTTCTTTTATCCCTTCTTCTTTAAATTCTTTATATAAAGCCTGCATAACCCTTGTCATACGTAACACCTCCAGCATTTTCCTTACATATTCTTCATCAATAAATTTATCTGAGATACCAACCAGACATCCTATTAAAAAGATCTGTTCATTTTTATCTTCCACTTTCTGAGCTAATTCTATAGCCTCTATAGCCCTTTGAGATTTATCGACAGAATTCCTCATAAGAGGAAGAAATATAAGATTTAATTTATCCTGTGTAGTCAAGTTAAGACCTGCATTAATTTTATCTAAAAGTTCATTATATGTTTTATCCCCGTCATAATTCCCCATAAAGACCGGCTCTACGATATATTTTATAGAACCGTGATCCAGAAATACGGGAGCACTGTTTATACCTGCTCCATAAATAACGGCAGTTCTGACAGGTTTTCTTTTCTGTTCGTAAAGAAGTGTATCATAGAGCTTGAATCTTAAGAGGTCATCTTCTTTCACTGTTGTCTGGAATTCAAGGTGCATAAATGAATCATCAGAAAGGTAAAATACAAAATCCATACGTCTTTCATCTATCTGTATCTGAGGCAGTTCTGCCGGCTCTGCCCTTAAGATAGGAGCAGTTTTAAGACCGTAGAATTCCAGAGTCTGGTCTTTAAATAAACCTGTAAGAGATTTGAAGACTATATCATAATTGGCATGAGCAATCTTTATGTCATCAGATTTCATTATAATTTATCTCCTGTTACATATATAATCTATTGAACCTGTATCACAATCCCTTTCATTTATTATCTTATCACGGTAGAAGTTAAAATTCAATCTGAAAGAAATATAAAAAAATAAAGATTGCATTTTTTTATGACAGGTAGATTTATTTATACTGGAATTTATTCATTTTTTGCATATATTGTCATTGCGAGGAGCGATAGCGACGAAGCAATCCCACTGGTCTTTGCATGAAATAATGGGATTGCTTCGCTTCGCTCTCAATGACAGGGTTTCTTTTGTTTTTTGTATAAATCCTATTTAATTTTCCATCATGAATAAAATTACCTGTCATTTTTAAAAGCAATCTTTCTATGCTCCTCTATTTTTAAAAAGAGAAGGATTTCTTTAATATTCTGTAGAATAAATTCCCGTAATAATAATCATTAATATAAAAAAAGGAAGGCCCGCCTCCTGGGATACTGATTTTACACGCGGTACCCGGAGCGGCCTTCTTCGAAAATTGTACATTTTAATGTATAGATATAGATTATATCATATGAGAGAAGGGTAATCTATATGATTTTTAAGATTAATTTCTCGGAAAAAGGCCGGTATGTTTTCTGTTGTGCCGGATTTTTTATTTTTAAAAAGATTCTTATTTGATGCTTTTTTCTGAATTTAAAGTATAAGAATTTTCATTTTTGACCAGGATTTATATGAGAATCGTAATGCGTAATGCGTAATGCGTGATGCGAGGACAGATTCTCATCCTTCGTTGTGAACACACGGTCATGGCAGTTTTCAGGATTTATGAGATTAATGAGATAATAAACTTACTTTACGTGAAATTCCTGATCCTGGTAATCCTTTAATCTCATAAATCATGGTCGAATTTTCATTTTTAATGGCATAAAATAAAGTTTTAAATGAAAATTATGTAGAGGTGATTATCTAACAGACATGACCGGAGCGGCCACAACCAAATATGAAAATAACAGACAATGAGGTATAAGACTTCATCATTTTCATATAAAATAATTTATAAAAAAATTAAAAAATTTTGAAAATTTTTTGGAAAATTGCAATTTTTTGACTCTTCTATTATAGAAGGATCTTTTTTTTAAAGTGAGGTGATAGGAAAAATATTATTTTATTTATATTTCATCAAGAGGCCTGTGAGGCAAAGAAATAATTTGAATATAATTAAGGAGGAAGTTGCTCTTGAAATTTAACAGATCTTTTCTTATGAGTTTTATTCTGGTCTTATGTTTTTGTGTATTTGTAATAATTAATTTTAGCAGCTGCGGAGCCATAGCGGCTATTGTAAGTGCGATATTTGGTTCACAGAGTGGGTTTGTTTTTGTGCCTTTTTTAAGTGATGAGAAGACTCTTTCCGGCGAAGAAACAGGAAAACTCCCCGGTATGGTAATGCTTTATACGAATAATCCCCCGGCAAATTATAAAGCTCTTTCCGGCGCTATAGTTTCTATTGACGGTATATCAACATCTGTGACTACAAAAGAAGACGGCTCTTTTCTGATAGGTGGAATACCTGCAGGAGAGAAGATTTTAAGAGTGGACCATACCGGTTATGTTTCTATAAGGCAAAACGTTGTGATAATAGATCCGAATTCGGCAGGTACTGCATTCACAAATTTCAGGATTATTCCTGAAAATTTACTCATTTCAACAGGCAGTGCTTTTCAATTTACTTCGGCAGGTGACGGTAACGGCGGCAGTCCTGTGAAGCCTGATACGACATGGTCTGTAACAGGAGATATGGGATCAATAGATGCAAAAACAGGGATTTTTATTGCTACAAAAGCCGGAACGGGAACAGTGAAAGCTACAAGCGGTTCTTTTTCGGCAGAAATTCCTGTGACTGTAACAGCAGGTACAGGTACTGCTTACGGAAGAGTAACGAATAACGGTCAGCTTGTTACAAATGCAGAAGTCCGCGTGAATGATACCACTTTTTATACAATTACGGATTATAACGGTTATTACTCTATTCCAGGCATTCCTGCAACAGATGTTACCATAACCGGAACAAGCCAGGAAGGGAAAACCGGTTCGACAGAGGTAACTGTGCCTTCTTCCGGACAGGTGGAAGCCAATATAGTTCTTTCAGGACAGGCTGTAAATCCCAGTCTTCCCGGTGTGACTCCTGTACCGACTCAGACCGGGGGAGGAGAATGGGGGCCAAATGTAAAGGTAAATGACGGAAATGGTAATACATTTTATCCCAGTATAGCGGTAGACCCTAACGGGAATGCCTGTGCTGTCTGGGAGGATCGTGGAAGTGTTACCACGTCTCATACTTCTAGTTATGGAGATATTTATTTCTCCTATCGTCCTTCAGGAGGTAACTGGAGTACAAATGAAAAAATAAATAATACACCGGGACAGTATTACGGGCAGGATATAGCTATTGACCCTTCGGGTAATATGTACATAGTATGGTTAGATAATGGAACTCTTTCGGATCCTAATTATTTGCCTGTATATAATATTTATTTTTCCTATAAATCATCAGGTGGTTCATGGAATACTGATGTTATAGCATCATCTTCTACTAGCTATCTTTCCAGACCGCGTATAAAGGTTGATCATTCAGGCAATGCTTATGTAATATGGAGTAAATCTTCTTATAATGGTAATACTGATGATATTTATTTCTCCTATCGTCCATCAGGCAGTTCCTGGAATACCTCTGTTATCGCTTCCGGTACTTTTGGTTTTTTCAACTCAATGAAAGAAATAGCTGTTGATGCTTCCGGTAACGCTTATGCAGTATGGGACTCGCATCCTGCATTTGACCCGAATAGCCAGAGCATACCACAGTCAAATTCAAATATTTATTTTTCCTACCATCCTTCCGGCGGCAACTGGACTTCTCCTGCTACAATAGCAACAGGGCAGTTTATCGGTTCACCTGATATAGCTGTTGCCCCTGATGGGAATGCCTCTGTTGTATGGGAATATAACCAAAATATATCCACCATTATTGTCCCTCTTGATCCAAACAATCCTCAGCCGACTCCTACACCTGTTCCACCTGCTCCGAATAGCTTCTATTATTCCTATCGTCCTTTCGGAGGTAACTGGAGTCCTGCAACTATAATAACTTCAGGAGATAATTATAATTATCCGGCCATAGTGGTTAATCCTTCTGGCAATAACTACCTGCTATGGCTGGATAATACAGGCAATGAGAGTTTATATTTTTCCTGGGCTCTCAAAGAAAGTTCCTGGAGTCTTCCCGTAAGGGTTGATGACGGCACAGCAACTGACGTTGATACAGATCCTGCTATAGCAGTAGACCCATCCGGCAGGGTTTATTCTCTGTGGAGTGCCAGAAAAAATAATATTTACGGGATTTATTTCTCTATAAGGCAGTAGGTCAGAACCGGGATTTTCGGGATTAAAGGATTACCGGGATTGTCTGAACTCGAATGAGTCGGATTTATCGAATTTATAGGATTGATAAGATAGAGTGAAAGAAAATATCCGACTCATCCGTTAATCCGATACATCCGAGTTCAGACAAAAAAAGTTATTCATGAGAGATCTCGCTTTACGTGTTACACGTCACTATAATAAAGTAAGGAGGAAATTTATTATGAAATCGGACAGATATTTACTTGATATTGAAGGAAATATGTATATTTTTAATGATGAATTTTTACCGGAAGATTATATTTTAAAGGATTCCGTCTTTGATAAAGAATTGCCATACACTGATACAGAAATAATTCTTTACGACGGGCAGAACATGTATAAAATGCTTTCTCATAAGGCAAGAAGCCATATAGCAGGGAAGAGAAAGTTATCGGAAATTTTAGACGATATTTCTGCCAGGTCTTTACGGGATATAGATATAGAAGAACTGTCAAAACTTTCTCCTGCCATATATAAAATCTATGAAGAAGAACTTCTCCTGTTATGTGAGAAAGAAAGTGATGATGTAAGCCTTTATCAGATTTCATCACTTATGAATAATTATACAAGACCTGACACTATGTTCAATGCCTGCAGAAATGCCTTCAATAATATGAGTAATATTAATAATCTCAGAAATGCTATGGAAGGTATAATGCAGGGCGGCGGAACCTCTCCCTTTGCTCAGAGTGATACCTTTATACCTTCCGGGCAGAATGCTGATGATATGGCTCTTTTTTCCAGTATAAGGAATTTATCCAGAAATTTTGCTTCAGGTAATTTCAGTCCCGTTACCGGCGGCAGTTCCGTTCAGGGTGGAGCCTATAGTTTTTATCAGAATCCCATTGAAAATTCAGAAGAAACTCAAGAGGATACTTATACGGAAGAAGGAGAAACCGTGGATTCTGAAAGTGAAGAAGGTTCATCTTCTGCTGAGGAAATAAGTGAAAATAATTAATTGGAATTAATAAAAAGCTGATAGCTGACAGCTAATAAAAAGGAGGCCTGTAAAATGTCAAAAATGAAATACTTACTCGATCTTGAAGGAAATCTTTACCTTTTTTTAGATACAGATATATTAAAGGAATATATTTTATCTGGAAAAAAAATAGAAGAAGAAATAAATTCTTCCACAGAAAAACCTTATTCTGATACATGTCTTATTATTTTTGATTCTGAAAATCTCTATGAAATTCCTGAAAGTTTTGGGAAGAAACATATTCTGGGAGAGAGGAGATTATCAGAAACACTGAAGGAAATTTCTCATATATCTTTGCAGGATATAAAATCTGAAGAACTGGAATGTCTCTCACCTGCCATATATAAACTCTATGAAACAGAACTTCTTTTCCTCTGTGAACTTGAAGAAAATGAAGATGTAAAACTTTACGCCATTTCTACAGTAAACAATACCCATACAAAACCTCAGACCAGACCTGCTGTACTGAAAAGTGCAACCAGTAATAAAGAACAGGTGGGAGAACTGAAAAAGTCCATATCTTCCGTTAAAGTTGATTCCTTTACTGGAAAAACTCAGGAAGAGCATAAGGATGACGCATTTTTCTTTAATATTAAAAATCTGGCAAAAGGAATGGCTTTTAATGGTTTTAAAGAGATAAAAGAGAAGGGTGCATTGTCGGAAAAATCTTCCCTGGGTGACAATAATACTGATATATCTCAAAGTGCAAGAGTCAATGGCTCCATAGATGCCGGTGGAAAGGTTGCCAGTATTACTGAGATAGGGGAACAGGGATTAAATTCATTGACGAAAGGTGAAGGCAGTGGAGTAGTAGAAGGCGGTATGGAACATAAGGAAAGTCTGAAAAGTGGTAATACTGAAATTTCACACAGTGAAAAATCTGAAGGACTTCTGGATGGAAATGGTACCGCTGAAGTCTATATGAGTAATCTTAGCCTTAATTCTGAGTATGATGCTTCTTTAAAGAGTAATGGGACATATCATCAGGGCATAGAATATAAATCAAAAGACGATTCAGAAGAGGCTTTAAAAAATATTGACTTTAATATGAATTATACTTCAAATAGTGATGCAAAAGGGTTTATGGATGTCGGAGACAGAGGGATTTATGGGGAACAATCAGGAGGGTTACAGGTAAAATCCAAAAGTTTAATAGAAGCTAAAAGCAGTGAAAAGACATCAGGCACAAACTGGACTGCAAAAACTGGATATAATGATATGAATCTTGATGCAGATGTTAAGAATAAAGTTCAAATATCCGGTGGGGAGTTTGAATTAGGAACTAAATCTGAAGCCACTATATCTCTTACAAATGGTAGTCTTGATATTATAACAAAAAAACCTCATAGCGGTGATTTTACAAGGATAACCGATTTACCTGATATATTAGGAAATTTCAAAAATGATATGAATATTGCAGATCATGGAGTTCATCTGGAACAGGGAATAAAAATAGAGATCCCTGCTGTGGTCACTAAAGCTTTATCCGGAGATAATGTAAGTGGAAAAGGTGAACTTGGTGGAAGTATAGCTGAATTAGGTTATAAACTTGATATATCAAAAAAGGGTATTACTATTGGCGGCATAGCAAAGGCCGACTTAAATGCCGGGAAAGTCGAGGGAAATATAGAAGGTTATACTGAATCAGGATCAGGTCTCAGCCTCGGGGGCAGTAAATCACTGGGTGTGGGAGCAGGTGTAAGTGGTAATTTGACACTTGATAGAAGTGGTATTCAGGCTGAAGTGACAGATGGTCTGAAAGCCGGTATGGGAGTAAGCCTTTCACCGGGTATTAAGCTAAAATATGAAGATATAAAACGCCCTGAATTTATTATAGGAAATGTACTTTTAGGTCCTATTGGCGGTATTGCCGGACTTAAGCTCAGAGAAATTGGACCCGATTTTATTCTGGAGGGGCTTAAATTTATAGTATAAAATATACCCCCTGCTGAGGAGAATTTACCCGTGTCAAAAGAAGAAAAGGAATTTAACAGATTCTTATCCAGATTAACCGGATCTAAAACCTGTGAAAAAGTGGAGAGAATATCTCAAAATAAATCAAATTCACCTGAAGGAAAAAGTGAATATACCACTCATTTACTGCCTCAGGGAATAGAATTTTCTTCTGGAGAAGAGGCATTTATAGATACAGGTTATATGCTGAAAATTATGTCAGGCCCTGAAAATGGAAAAAAAATTATTTTAGACAGGCCTTTAATGCCTGTAGGCAAATATACAGGCACAGAAAGAAAAGGCTGGATTTTACTGAATTCTTCATGCATATCACCGGATCAGGCCACACTCAAATGGATGAACAGAGAAAAAAATATGGAATAATCCACAGCACATGCGCAATCATACCTACTTTTGTAAACGATAGAGCTATATCTTCATGGGAATTTACAATGCTGGAAAGGGGAGATGTTATTCTTGCCGGTAATATCAGAATAATAGTCTGTAAAATTCCTGGAGAAATAAAATCTTCTTTTAATAAATCTCCTGCAGTTTGTGAAGAAAATATTGAGTTCTTTGGAGGTAAACGTAATAGAACTTTTAGAGAAGAAGAAACAGGTTGTGCAGGTAAGATATCATTGATAAAATCTAAAAACTCCCTGTCAGGAAGAAACAATACAGATACCTGTGAAGCACCGTCAGAATCTTACCCTGTAATTAAGATTATAGAAGGTATGGATAAGGGAAAAATTTTTCATCTTCTTAAGAATGTGAATTTAATAGGGAGAAAAAGTAAACATTCTGATTTTATTACGGATATAGAACTTTCTAAAAAAGACAAAAGTATATCCCGTAATCATGGTCGTATAGTAAAGAAAAATAGTAAATATTATATAATAAATGAAAAAGAGAGTAATATAACTGTTTTGAATGGCTTACAGGTTACAGAGCCGGTCATGTTGAAAAATGGAGATAAAATTGAACTCGGTTTTGAGGCATCAATGATTTTCTATTTGCCATCACAGTGAAATTCCTGATAAATTTCAGCCTGCCCTGTGTAATGAATTAATATACTTTCCCTTTCCATTAATCACTGTCCTCTTTCATTAACTCTTTAATTTCCTCTATCATAAGTCCTGTATATCCTGAGTTTGACAGAATATTGTCAAAAACGAATAAAAAACCTCTAAAAAGCCTTATGTAATCATAGTGCTATTTTTTTAGCATC
>CALARM010000463.1 GCA_937888925.1 uncultured Synergistia bacterium
ATGTCTGTCTCTTATAGAAAGAAGGCAGTTTAAAGAAGCTAAAAAACTTTATATTGAAATGACAGAAAGGCTTATAAACATATAAATAAAAAGAGCTGTGTTTCCACAACTCTTTAAACATTCCTTTTCTTCCGTTTTCCCTATAATCAAGGGGGTCTTTACAAAAAATCCTGGGAAAATATTTTCTTTGCCATTTGACTCCTGCATACCATCAGTCATAATATCAGCTCCTTATTTTCAGGGATTCTTCTATTTTTTCCAGACATTCCAGACATATGCCATGAGACATATCCAGAATTTCCAGACAATCTTCAAATTTTTCCCCGTCAACCATAAGACAGCGACACCATGCACACTGATGTAATTCCGGACATGCCAGTAAAACAGCCATTTTTATCACTCCTTTTCATAGATGAATAAGCATTTATATTAATCGACCTGTTTGAATATAGATAATCTGTATTTACGGATAACATACCGAATAACTCCTTATTTAACATTAAAAAATCCTTAATTCCATAATATAGTCGCTTTTAATTTTAAATAATTCCATTTAACATATTCTTTTTCCATAAAAAGACCAGTTTTCTAATAGACTACAGATCTTTTTTAATTAAATTTCTCATTACCGGAAGAAACTATGTTCCAGCAATTACCTTTATCAGACTGTGTTCCAGCAATTACCTTTATCAGGCGGATAATAATCTACAGAATTCATACAGGAAACATAATCGAATTCCTCATTACCTGATGAAACTACTTTCCAGAAATTTTTTGTAATGGCCTATTGTGACAAATTCTTGAGGTAATATTAGCTTTATGACTTGCAAATAAGAAAAAATCTTAACATTCTATTTATTTTTTTTACTAACAGGGTAATTGCCATAAAGAGTTACAGGAAGATATTTTAAATAGAGGAGAAAATCTTTATCTGACGTAAAAATTTCAAGCTCATATCTTACAGCAATTGCACAGATCAGAAAATCAGTATGAGACCCCTGAATACCTCTTTTTCTGCATATATTATAAAATTCTGCAGCTTTTTCATAATCATCTGTCTCTACTGGAATATCCGAAAAAGGCCTTAAGAAATCCTTTAATTTATCAAATTGATTTTTATCGGGAATACCTGATAATATCTCCTGTCTTACAGGGCCTATAATTGACACTCTCATTTCTTTTATCAGTTCTTTAAGATCCTCTGCTATGTCTGTTTCGTCAGATGAAAAAATATTATTTTTAGGACGGCGTAAAACAATGGACCATATGGAAGTATCTACAAGTATATTCATTTACCTCTTTCTGCCTTCCTTATAATCATAATCACCATCATAATCGATTGTTCCGAAAAGATTTATAATTTCCATCTGTTTTCTTCTCTGTATGTATTCTTTTAATGCTTCCGTTACTGCTTCTTTTTTTGTCCTGTGTCCTCCTATTTTCTGTGCATCCAGAATTAAATTATCATCAATTGCAAGATTTGTCGGCATATAAATCACCTCTTTACACATTATTATACACTACAAAATGTGTAAAAGTAAAGCCTGTAATTAAACCTACATAATATCAGGATTATCTGTTCCTCCGCCATCCATTATATCGGGAGGGGGATTGTCCGGAGGCGGATTGTCCGGAGGGCCGGAGGTGGGAATATAAACGGGCTGCGCTTTCGGCCTTGCTTCATCTATTTTTGTAAGATACCCTTTTGCCTTATTGGCAAAGTCGCCTGTAGAAAATCTGTCAAGAATCTTCTGGCACAGGTCTTCTGCTTTTGTATAATCTTTATCTTTCATATATGCGTCAATCTGTCCGAGATACGATTTCACAAGACCTTCTCCTGCTTCTTTCCTGTCAGGGAAAATCTTCTCGGCAGAAGAAAAATATTTTTCTCCGTCTTTATACTCTTTTTTCTTCAAAAATTCTTCTCCTGTTTTTATAAAAGAATCAAAAGCCATAGAAGAAATTTCATCTCTCACGGATTTATCAGGTTTTCTCTTCAGAACTTTGGTAAAATATTCTGCCGCACCTTCATAATCTTTAAGATTATAATAAGCTTTTCCGGTAGAGATCTGTATATTCATATCAGAAGCGCTCTGTTTTAAGATAATAAGATTATTCTCAACAAGTTTCTTATAATCACCTTTTCCTTCATAACACTGACTGAGACCTCTGAGAGCTTTCAGATTATTTTTTTTCTCCGAAAGTATGAGATTAAAAACTTCTTCTCCTTTATCATAGTTTTTACCGGAAATATAAAATTCTCCGGCTTCCAGGAGAGCGTTTATATCAATCTGTCCTGTTTTTGAAATCTTTTTCTCTATATCAAAAAATTTATCATATTCCTTTAGAGATGTATATACAGAAGCAAGTCTCGTCATAGTTTCTTTATCGTCAGGACTTATTTTAAGAATATGTTCCATTACCTGTGTAACCTTCGTGTAATCTTTTCTCCTGTATAGCATATCGGACATATTCTTTAATATGTCTATATCATCAGGACTCACCTCCAGGGCTTTTTCGTATTCCCTGAGAGCTTTATCAAAGTCTTTTTTTATAAAATAGATATTACCGCACGATTTTCTGACTCCAGAGAGAGCAGGATTTAATTTCAGTGCATTTTCATATTCAGTAAGGGCTGACTGATATTTTTTATGGGAAAAATAATCATCACCTTTTTTAACATAATTATCTATCTTAATCTTCTGATAATATTTATAGGCAAAAAATCCTCCTGCCAGAATAAAAACTATAAAAAGAGGAATTACTATAAATATTAAGGGAGAGGTTTTCTTTATTTTGTCCTCTTTAATTTCCTTTACGACATCCTGTTTTATCTCCTTTACGACATCCTGTTTTACGTCCTTTACAGAATAAAACTGTGTGGAAGTTGCTGCAAATTTAATTTCTATTCTTTCTTTAAGCTCTATAGATTCAGCAGTGGCAGTAATAATAACAGCGCCGGGAACAGATGAAGATACTTCACATGTTGTATGTCCATCTTCATCTGTAGGAGCTGTTTCAAAATTATCTGCATCCCTGCCGGAGGAAAATTTCACAGAAATCCCTTCTAAAGGGTTTTTTAATTTATCCAGGATGGTAATATCAATACGGGCTGTATCTTCACCGTTTGCATCAATCA
>CALARM010000464.1 GCA_937888925.1 uncultured Synergistia bacterium
ACCTCCATCAGAATAAACCTGGATGATTTATCTTTATTTCTGATACATCTGCCATTCAGAGAAAATTTCTTTTTCCCCCTGAGAGGAACATCCTGTTCTACAATAAAATTTTCAAAATGTGTCTGTCCGGGCAGTAATTCTTCAAGCATTTTAAGCAGTTCATCATTCTTCCATATGCTGTTCAGATTATAAATATATTTCTCTTCCGTGTCAGAGGGGGTAATATTAAATGTCTCATAGAAGGATCTGTTGGCCGATTTTATTTTCAGATCAGCCGTAAGTATTATAAGAGGTTCCTTTATACTTTCCACTATGGCTTCTGCATATTCCTGAGCTTCTTTTATAAGGTCGCTGCTATGTTTGAGTGTATCAATATCCATCATGGATATGATTACTCCGTCTATTTTATTGTCTATCGTTTTATATGGTCTTATTCTCAGGTAATACCACCGGCCTTCTCTGTCCTGAACCTCCATTTCCTCCGAGGTCAGACTGTCAATTACATTGAGAATCCTTTTTTCTATATCGGGAATCAGAATATTAAGATTGAGATCTCTCAGAGGTCTTCCTGTATCTGACGGGATTAAAGGCCATATTTTTTCCGCTAAAGGAGTAAATCTTCTTATATGCAGATCGGAAGAGAGTATAATAATAGGTATATTGACACTGCTCAGCAGATTTGTAAGATCGTTGTTTACCTGTGTTAATTCCATATTTCTGTGCTGGAGTTCTTCATTTACGGTAGTAAGTTCTTCATTTGTAGACTGAAGCTCTTCTTTGGCTGTTTCCATTTCCTCATTTGTGGACTGAAGTTCTTCATTGCTTGACTGGATTTCTTCAATGGCAGAACGGAGCTCTTCATTTGTGGCTTCCCTTTCTTCTATGATTGACTGGAGATATTCTCTTGTGGCTTTTAGTTCTTCCTGTAATTTTATTATTTCTCTGTCTTTTTCTTTTGTCTCCTCTTCCGGTTCTTCTATTTTTTTACCTTTTCTTTGTTCTTCCGGGCCGATTAATTCTTTCTCATAAAATAGTATTAAAAAGTAATAATCTTTTGCTGTCGCAGTTTTTTTCAGAGGTATTATTTTAATATCTAAAGTTCTTTTTGTTCCGTTATATTTAATAGTAAGTCCGGTTTTTGTAATTGTGGAATTCTCCAGTTTTGATTTATGTATGCCTATTCTCAGCTCTACAAGAAGATCTTCATGGGCCATTTTCATGAGATTTAAACTGGCAGGGCCTGATGCAGGTTTCAGATAGGGGCTCACATTTCTTCGAAATTCGACTATATCCATGTTTTCATCTACGAGTATTCCTGGAGGGGCGTAAGTGGAAAGAACTATCCTATCCGCTTCTCTGAGGATATTAAAATCTTTATGATTTTCTTCACTTTTTCCGGGTATGTCCGGTTGTTTTAAATCATATTTTTCAGCAGGAAAATCATAGCTCAGCAATCTTCTGGACATAATAGATTTTTTCGAATAGATTTTATATCTTTTATCTTCCAGACTGAATAGATCTGCATATATTCCAATAGTTTCGGACGTGCCAAGCATGAGAAATCCCTTTGCGTTGAGAGCATAGTGAAAAGCAGGTATGATTTTTTTCTGCAATACAGGTCCCAGATAGATCATTACATTACGGCAGCTTATAAGATCTATATTTGAAAAGGGAGGATCCTTTATGAGATCATGCCTTGCGAAAATACATGAATTGCGGACAGTCTTGTTTATCTGATAGCCCTGTTCTATTTTTACAAAGAATTTTCTGAGTTTATCAGGCGGAATATCCGATACGGCAGTTTCAGGATAAAATCCTGTGCGGGCTTTTTCTATAGCCATTTCATTTATGTCTGTAGCAAAAATACTTGCAGAAATACCGGAATTAATCTCCTGAAGATACTCGATCATACAGATTGCAATAGAGTATGCTTCTTCTCCTGTAGAACATCCCGGTATCCATATGCGGACAGGCATATCGGCATCTCTTTCCCCTGACAGTATTTCAGGGAATATTTTTTTCCTGAGTGCTTCAAATGTTTCAGATTCGCGAAAAAAGCCTGTCACATTTATAAGAAAATCCTGATAAAGGAAATCCAGTTCAGACGGAGTCTCTCTGAGATAACGAATATAGTCATTTATATGTTTAATCCTGCATAATATCATCCGTCTGAAGAGACGCCTTTTGATTGTAGTGGGCTTGTAATAAGTGAAATCTACTTCTTTGTAGCGTTTCAAAAGCCTGAAAATCTCTGTCAGATCTTTTTCATCTTCATTTATGAACTTATGTGTTTTAATTTTATCTTCCTCTGCTATATAAGGATATGAATTAATCCGGGCAATTTCTTTTGCAATATTTTCAGGGGAAAGAATGAAATCTACAACCCCTGCAGCTATGGCACTTCCCGGCATACCGTCGAATTTTGCCGTTTTTTCATCCTGTGCAAAGGTAAGACCCCCTTCAGATTTTATCTTTGTCATCCCTATTGTTCCGTCTGTAGCAGTTCCTGAAAGAATTACGCCTATGGCTTTCGTTTTCTGGTCTGAAGCAAGGGAAGTGAAAAAAGTGTCGACAGGCATATATTTACCAGATGTTTTCTTTCTCGGACATATATATAGCAGGCCTTTTGAAACAGTCATTTCACAGTTTGGCGGAATAACATAGACATTATCGGGCATGAGCTTCATTTTATTTTTTACTTCATAAACCTTCATAGTGGTTTCCTGCTGAAGCAGTTCTGTGAGCATGCTTTCATGGTTCGGATCGAGATGCTGGACCAGTATAAAGGCCATGCCAGTATTTGCAGGGAGGTGTTTGAGCAGTTCAGAGAAGGCTTCGAGCCCTCCTGCAGAGGCCCCTATGCCGACTATATAAAGAGGAGACTCGCTGATTTTCTTATCTTCTTCTGTTGATTTATTAATTTTCTTTTTCATAATATCCTCCCATGCTCTCTGATATCGGAATCTTTCCTGATTATAATCATTATAAATAGCATAGCTGTGCAATTTTACAGTAATGTAAATCTTGTCTGAAAAATGTAAAAATGCTAAATAAGGCTTGACTTCTTTATGTATTATATCATTTATCTCAATAATTAAAGAAGGTTTTTTGAAATTTCCTGTAGAATATTTTTTATAAGATAGAAAATATAAATGTTATAGTTATTTTTATAATAATCGTAATGTGTTGTCAGTCACGTATTACGTATTACGCATTACTGATCACTTAATTAAGGAGGTTGTTTTTATGAAAGTTCTTGCCATTAACGGTTCTCCGAGAGGAGAAAAAAGCAGCACAGCTCATATCTTAAAACCCCTTCTTGAAGGTATGAGACGGGCCGGCGCTACTACTGAAATTGTCCATCTGAGCAAAATGAAAGTCAATCATTGCCTGGGTTGTTACATGTGCTGGACAAAAACCCCGGGTAAATGTATCCAGAAAGATGATATGGAAGGATTGCTTGAGAAATATGTTAATTCAGATGCAGTAATCCTGGGTACTCCTCTCTATCATTTTACCATGTCAGGCCTTCTTAAGAATTTTATAGAAAGGACTCTTCCTGTATGTGAACCATGGCTTATAGAAAACCCGAATATACCGGGAGCTACCACCCATCCTGAACGTTATGACAAACCCAAAGCCATGGCTCTTGTGTCACCATGCGGTTTCCCTGAATTCAGTCATTTCGATACCCTTTCTGCATGGTTCAAACATTATGTAAAAGAGGTAGGAAAGAAAAATCTGGGTGAAATTTACAGACCTTCTGCTGAAGCACTGAGCAGAGAGGAAATGCAGGATTATTTTAAAACTTATTATGACAGTGTCCGTACTGCAGGGGAAGAAATGATAAAACTCGGCTCTATTTCGGAAGATGTAGAGGAACAGCTTAAATGGAATTTATTCCCCGGCGATTCGGAATCTTTCAGAAAAAAGGCAAATGAACACTGGACTGTAATGATAGAAAAATATAAGAAGCATGGCGAGTGATGGGAGGTTTTCCTGTGAAAATACTTGCCATTAATTCCAGTTACAGAGGCGAGAAAGGTTATACGGCTTTTCTTATAGATAAGGTTTTTACCGGCGCAAAATCTGCCGGCGCAGGCTGTGAAGTGGTTACCCTTTCAAAATTGAAGATAAACAGATGTATTGCCTGTGACACATGTCAGAGAGAAGAACACTTTCTCAGATGTATCTATGAAGATAAAGATGACGTAAAAGGCATTTTCGATAAAATGTCCGATTCGGATATAATAATCTATGGCACTCCTGTATATATATTCAACATGTCAGGATTATTAAAGATCTTTCTTGAAAGATTTTATTCTACATCAAATGTTTCCGATCTGAAGCTTACAAAAAGCGGCATGTTATTTCATCATGTAACGGAGAAAATTACGGGGAAACCTTTTGTTCCTCTTATATGCTGTGATAATGTGGAAAACGAGACTCCTGAGAATATTATCAGATATTTTCAGACCTTTTCTAAATTTATGGATATTCCTCAGGCAGGACTTCTTCTCAGGCAGGCAGGAGGACTGGTAGGATACGGAAAAGACCGGGAAAAGGAAGAGAAATATCCTGAAATACTGGATGTCTATAAAGCTTTTGAACAGGCAGGAACAGAACTGGCAACCCTGGGGTATATAAAGAAATCTACCATGAGGAAAACAAATCAGAGAATAGTTCCTTATCTTCCTCCTGTAAGATTTATTAAGAAATATGCCCTTGA
>CALARM010000465.1 GCA_937888925.1 uncultured Synergistia bacterium
GGCCACCAGTCCCAGGAGTATTTTCTCTGGCCGTTCTGGACAAAGGAAGATACATAGGTTTTGTGAGTTACTGCTAATTCACTGATCTTAAGAGCTGCAAGGGTCTTAATTTCTTTTGCAGTTGCTTTACCGTCAGAATTTTCATCTATCCATACGTTCATACCGGTAAGTTCGGAACCTGTGAGTTTGCCGTCATTGTTTTTATCGAAGCTGGCAAGTTTTTCATATCCGTCTTTGTAACCGTCAGTGTTTCCGAAAAGGCTTGTTCCGTCGAGGTTTGCTGTTTCGCCTGGCATAAGAAGGATTCCGTCATTGGGGCTTACCCATTCTATTACATCTTCGAACCCGTCGGCATTGATGTCAAACATTACTACTTTTGCGCCTTCTACGAAACCATTGTGAGGCATCCATTTTCCGCCTGATGCGTCAAGTTTTCCGTCTCCGTTAAGATCGAGGACTATCGGGCTTGACCAGCCTATGGCAAATGCTTTATAGTATGTTGTATTTGTTACTATTCCGCCGCCGTAATTGGTGGCCTTTTCACCTGCAGTAATATAATATTGAGGGCTTGTTGCATAGGTAAATAATTCGCGGCCAACTCCCTGCTGTGTTTCACCGTAGGTTGCATAGCCTTCTTGGCCGTAATAGGTTCTTCCGTAAATAGCAGTTATTATAAGAGTTCCGTCTGAATTTATTCCTACCGGATTATTCAATCCTGCAAAATTGCTCAAACTGGCAGTAAATATTTCACTTCCTGCGGGACATGCTCTGAGTGTTGCAAGGAATGCATCGGAAATAACTCCGCCTGATGTGGGCTGAAGAGCTACTAAAGTGTCATAAAGACTGGAATTGCCGTAACCGGCTTTAATTAATTCGTCAATAAGATATCCCCCTGATTCATTACTCAATACAAAGGTTGTTGCATCTTCCGTGAGCTGAAGATCTATTTTCCCTGATGCTGCCAGGGCAAGTGATGATACGAGTATAACCATCATCGCTGTTAATAATATTTTTTTCATTTTCTTTCACCTCTTAATAAAATTTTTTTTAATGTCTAGCAGATTCTCTCCTCTGCCACTTCAGAGAGATTATTTCACTCTCCTTTCATATTTTGATTAATTTTCATTTATTTTTATATTTTTATTATTCCTTTACAATTAATATTATACTCCATTAAATTGAAGATTATGTTACAAAGATGTTAAAAAATTATAAAAATTTCTTAACAATTCAGACGGGGATTGGGGGGGATTGAAGGGATGGGCAGGATTCTGGTGGTTTTTAGGACTTTGTCATCGTAAGATCTCCTTTATATAGCTCTATAGACATCTTTTCTGAGTTTTATCCTGATGATAAGGATATTTCCTTCCCGGTCAATATCAAAAATTACTCTATATTTGCCCACTCTTATTTTATAGCTGTTATCCTGACCTTTAAGTTTCCCACGTCTTATAATTCCTTTTTCAATTTTTTCAATAGCTTTATAAACCCGGTTTCTTATTTTATTTTCTAACTTTTCTATGTCCTTCTCTGCTTTCTCTGTGTATATTACTGGCATGGGTATTCTTCCTTTATCTGTTCGAAAGTTTTATACCTTCCGTCAGCATATGCTTTCCTGCCTTCTTCTATATCCTTGAGATCTTCTTCGTCTAATTCCTCAAATTCTAAATCATCATCATTTTCAATAAGACTCAATAAATATTCCTGCATGGTCTGTTCCCTGAGTACTGCCCTTGCTTTGAATTTCTTGTGGACTTCTGCAGGCATCCATAAAGTGAATTTCTTTTCTCCTCTTATCTTAGTTGCCATAAATATCACTCCTTTTATATTTTATACCTTAATTATACTAATAGGTCTATAAAAAGTCAATAAATTAAATAGTTTAATTGTTATTTTTATACTCTCTGAAAAATAAAAAAACCTCTTGTTTATAATATAAAAGGATATCAGAACAGGTAGAAGAATTTATAAAAAATAATATATAAAAATCTAACTATAGAAATGTTTAAAATTATTTATGAAAAAACTATTAATGTGTCTGTTTATTATATGTCTCTCATCCATAGCCAGTGCTAAAGATGAGCCTTTTAGTGAATATAAAGAACCTCACGGCATATTTGGTATAAGCTATCCTTCTTCCTGGAAGTGTCAGAAGACTACAGACGGTATTGCAGGTTTTTCTCCTTCAGGAGAAGAAGCTAAAAATACAGGCCTGGCCGTAATTTACGGCAACTTTTACGGAGGTGCTTATATAACTCTTGATGACTTTGCGGAAAAATTTAAAAAGTCTTTTATGGAGTCATATCCTTATTCCATTGAAGTGGAACCTTCTAAAAAAATTGAACTGTCAGGAGCCGGTGCCATATTTTATCATTTTAAAACAAATAAGGGAGATAAAAAAAATTCCAGAGAATTATTTTTAGTCCTCTCGGTAAACAGAGATACCATTTTTATTATAAGTGCTTTTTCTTCGGAAAATAATTTTCATCTCTATAAAAATACATACCTTGCTATGATAGATAAATTTGTAACGCCTGTGCCGATAGCATTTGAAATGAAAACACCTGTTCCGGGGGAAGATGAACGATTTAAACTCTTTACGGAAGAGAGTTTTTCCATAAAATATCCTCAGGACTGGGAAGTAAATAATATGAGTAAAACCGATGCTGCTTCTTTTGGATTTTCTCCTCCCGGAGAACATCCTGCTACAAATGGAATACTTGTGAGCACCCTGAAACTGGACAGCAGGAAAAAAGATAGTATAAATCTTAATCTTACCGCAATGGGTCTGGCAGAACTTTATAAAAGAAATCTTTCCGACGGTCAGGACATTGAAAAAGTACAGGATTTTATGTTGAATAATATGCCTTCACGAAAATTTCATATAGGGGGAAATCTGAAAGGCGTAAAACTGGAAACTATCCTTATAATAGCTCTTGGGAAAGAAAATATGGTAATCATAACTGCCTCAAGACCTGTAGAAGATTTTTCTGCCTATTTTCCGACTTTTACAGATATGATAAATACCTTTCAGCTTTTACAGAAAACATCCGGAAAAGTAGCGGACATGAAAACCTTCATTTCACCGGAAGCATATTTTATGATGAAATATCCTTCAGACTGGAAAATGGATAATGTGAAAAATCCTCAGAAAGATACTTATACCTTCAATCGCTCCGATGTTACGTCAGGAAATCCTCCTCTCATAATAGATTATATGGTTATGAATACGACAGACGGTATCGATATTAATGTAGATTTAGCAGGAAAAAATATGTTAGATGCTTATAAAAAAAATATTAAGAATTTTTCAGATCTTCCTAAAATTTCAACTTTAACAAATAAGAAAGGAAAAATGTACCATTTTAAAGGTGATAAAGATAATATTAATATAGAAGGTCTTGTATATGTAGAAGTTAAAGGCAAAAACATTTATACCCTTTATCTGACGGCTCAATCTGATGAATTTTCCGATTATAAGAGTACATTTATGGATATAATAGACAATTTTTATGTTATAATACCTGAAGTAAAACAGGGATGGGCCGGATTAAACGAAACTTCTGAACTGTTTTCTATTCAATATCCTTCGACATGGGTTATGGAACAAAAAAAATCTGACAGATTTTCATTGCTTTCTATTTCTCCTCAATCCGATACGGCCTGGATAAATGGCATAAATATTCTGTATTTCAGGGCTTCCGAAAAAGAAAATATAGATACCCTCTCAATGGATATATTGACACAGTTTGAAGCACTCGGCTATTCCAACCCTGACAAAATTGACGGCACATTCTGTAATTTCCCGGCATCTATTATAAAAGTCAGGAGAACCCTGCGAGACAGCACGAACAGTGATGTTTATGTTACTGTTACGACTTTTATGAGAGATGATTTTGTAATTCAAATATATATGTCTTATGCCTATGATACAGATCCTGAAATAAAAGATATCTATAATGAAATATTAAATACCTTCAGACCTTTTGCGGTGAAAAGTGAAAAGTAGGGGCGTTTTATTAAACGCCCTGGGATTAAATACGCATTACGCATTACGCATTACGCATCACGCGTCACGATTATCAAGCATCATCTTCGTCATCAGCAGGGAATGTCAGAATAAATTTAGCTCCTTCTCCCTCTTTACTCTGTACAGAAATTTTACCGCTGTTGGCTTCAACATATGCTTTTGAAATAGTAAGCCCCACACCGGCTCCCTGCTGTTCCATAGTTCTTCTGTCGATCTGATAAAATTTTTTAAATATATTCTCAAATTCATGTTCCGCTATGCCCGGGCCATTATCCTCTATTTCAATAAAAACATTATCTTTCTCTTTATAAGTATTTATTTTTATGACAGTTTTTTCTTTATCGGAAAATTTAATCGCATTATCAATAATTTTTTCTATGGCCATAGATATATGCTTGTCTGAAAAACCGAATAAAGGTAAATCCTGTTTTAGATCACAGTAAATATCTATGTCTTTAGACGTATTTGAAGTAAATTTATATTTAAGAGAATCGATAATGCTGTTAATGTTATTTCTATTGTATAACAGAGCCACTTCTCTGTCTAAAAAACCTGATTCAATTTCTATCATGGCTGTAAAATCACTTATTAGCTCACCAAGACGATCACCGCCGGCTTTAATGCAATTTAATAATTCTTTTAGTTCGTTTTTTTCAAGATAAAGATCGTTTCGTAACAATAAAGACGTAAATCCCCTTATTATAGTCAGAGGAGTGTTAAATTCATGAGTAAGAGTCATTATAATATCTTTTTTTAAATCTTCAATCTCTTTACTGGTACTGCTCTTTATCTGAGCCTTTCTTTTTAATTTACCCTTGACTACACATATAAGATCCTCTTTTGTAAAAGGTTTTGTAAGATAGTCATCCACTCCCAGTTCTTTCGCCTGACGAACTTCTTTTTCCGCATCAAGAGCAGTTAAGAATATAAAGGGAACTATACTTAAATCAGGCATATCACGAATCTGCTTGTAAAATTCATAACCATTTAAATTTGGCATCATTATATCGGAAATTATCAGATCAGGTACCTGCCTGGAAACAATCTTCAGAGCTTCCTGACCGTCAACGGCAATAATGACATTATAACCATATTTTTTTAAAATACTTT
>CALARM010000466.1 GCA_937888925.1 uncultured Synergistia bacterium
TCACGCATTACGCGTCACGCATTACGCATTTATACAGAAAGGCAGGCAAACATATGAGAATGATATATACAGGTCAGGATGTCGATATGAGTTTTTATAAAAGAAAATATACTGAAGGTACAATGATAACCCCGGAAGGAACTGTATTACCTCTGAAATATACAGAAGTAAGGGCAGATATTACGGGACTCCTTGCCGATGTAAAAGTAATACAGAAATTTGAAAATAATCTGAATAAAAATATTGAAGCAGTCTATGTGTTTCCTCTCCCTCATGACAGTGCTGTAAATGCACTGGAAATAAAAATCGGAGAAAGAATAATAAAAGGCGTCATAAAAGAAAGGGAAGAAGCAAGAAGAACCTATGAAGAGGCAAGGGATGAAGGAAAGAAGGCAGGTCTTCTGGAACAGGAAAGAGCCAATATTTTTACCATGAGTGTCGCCAATATAGAACCGGGACAGGAAATACTGGTTACCATAACCTATTATGAAACGGTAAAATATGAAGACGGAGAATATGAATTTGTTTTTCCAATGACAATTACTCCGAGATATATTGATAAAGATCAGGTAAAGGATTCAGAGAGAATTTCTCCGCCTGTGGAAATAAGAAAAGCAGGAAGAGAAATAAATCTCTTTATAAACCTGGATACAGGTTTTACGCCGGGAGAAATTAAATCGCCGTCTCATTTACTGTTTATTCAGGAAAAAGGAGAGACAAAAAGAGAAATTCAACTGGCAAAAGAAGGAGAACTCCCCAATAAGGATTTCATATTGAAATATTCTTCATCAGGTGAGCAATTAGAAACTGCTATTTCCTTTTACAGAAAGGAATTCAAACCGGGCACATTTATGCTCCATATAACTCCAAAGATGGACTATGGCCCTGATGAAATGGTAAAAAGAGACGTTGTTTTTGTTCTTGACCGTTCCGGTTCCATGAGCGGCCATCCCATAGAACAGGCAAGAAAAGCCCTGAAGGCATGTCTCCGCACTCTCAGGTCAGGAGATACCTTCTCTGTTATAGTTTTTGACGACAGAATAGAATATCTGGACAGCCGTTCTATTGAATTCAATGACGCAAATCTCCTTAAGGCCGATTCCTATATTGACAGTATCGGGCCAAGAGGCGGAACGGATATACTTGCTGCTATGGATGCAGCACTTAAACTTCCTGCAAATAAACTTTATGTAAGACAGATTGTATTTCTTACAGACGGAGCAGTGGGAAATGAAGAGTTTGTTCTTCAGGAGATAAAAAAATCCCTGGGTAAATCAAGGGTTTTTACTTTCGGAATAGGCCCTGCCGTAAACAGACTGCTTCTGGACGGCATGGCGGAAATGGGGCGAGGAACATCCCGGTATATTACCTTTGAAGAGAATATTGAAGATGCAATACAGAAATTTTCCAATCAGACATCTTTTCCGGTGCTTACAGATATATCGCTTGAATGGAAAGATGCATCTGTGGCAGATATGTATCCCGTAAAAATCCCTGATCTTTATGCCGGTCAGGTTCTTTATACAGTTGGCCGTTTCCACTCGTCAGGGAAAGCTACTGCCATATTAAAAGCAATGACGGGAGGAGGAGAATTCCGGCAGGAAACAGAGATAGACCTTCCCGATGAATCTACGGAACATCCTGTTGTCGAAACAATATGGGCAGGAAAGAGAATTGATGCTCTCTTGAAGAAAATGGCTGAAAAACCGAAAGAAAAACATGAAATAAGGGATGAAATTATTGGAATAGCCCTGAGATACAGTCTTATGAGTCCCTTTACGTCCCTTGTGGCGGTGGAACAGGGAGAAGATGATGAAGAACCGAAAGAGAAAAAAGAAATAATGAGAGTAGATGTGCCCTCTATGGTGCCTGAAGGGCTGGATAGAGATGCCTTTGCAGGAACTGTCAGACAGAGAATGACCGGTTCTGCAATGAGACTGTCACACGGCCCTGTCAGACCTGCACCAAGGCCTATGTCAGGTATTATGATGAATATGAAAAGAGATGCTTCGTCTACCCCTGTTTTAATGAGAAGAGTATCCCTGCCAGATAGAAGTGCTTCTCCCGGCCCTCCAGCTTTTCAGAAACCTGCATCACCGGCAGGCCATACACCTTTAACATGTAAAGAGGTTTTATCTGAAGGGACCGTTTACTCCAGAGAACCTGCGCCTTTCAGGGAACCGGCTTTTTCCGCTTTACCTCCTGCGGATAAAATGGATGAAACTGAAAATGAAAAAGGAATTGTATGGGAAGAGAGTGCTCTCCTGTCTTTTGAATGTGAAGAAGATTTTGATGATAGTCCGGTGAGTCCTGAGCCACAGGCCTGTGAAATGAAGAGTGATGAAAAAATAACACCTGAAATGATTGATTTAACTTTTAAATATCTTGCAAGAAAGCAGAATGCAGACGGATCATGGAGTAAAGAAATTCTTGAAGAGAAAAAAGTAATATCTACATCTATGGCTGTTCTTGCATTTATAAAAAAGGGACATACGAATAAGACTGGAAACTACGTTCCTCAGGTAAGCAGGGCTGTTTATTTTATCCAGAGCAATATGGATAATCTTTCAGGTTTTTCACTGGCACTTTCCGCAATGGTCTTTATAGAACTCTTCAAACTTTCTGATAAAAAGAAAGAAAGAAAGGATGCAGAAAAAGCCATTGCCATACTGAAAGATAAGTGGTATAAATTTAAAAATCTCCATGAAAAAACCTTTGCATCTCTATCGGTAAAATCTGCTGTGGAAGCAGGACTTATGTCAGAAGGAGAATTGGCTGATACAGATAAATGGCTATCAGATGGGAAAGACAGTGCAAAAATAATTTCCGCTATGGCAAAAATGGATGATATAATTTCTCTATTCCTCTGTTTAATATCAGGAGATGAAGGATTAATAAATTCTTCTGTTAATCTTTTAATGAACCATTATGTAAGAGGCGGGCCGGAAGAGGGGAGTATAAATATTTTTGAGTTAGATCCCCTTGACACTACTGCACGGGGGATTTTTGTGCTCTGTCAGACCGGGAATTAAGAGATATAATATACAGGGAGGTGCCTTATGTCAGATAAAAATATGGATGATAAAATAAGAGAATATGAAAGTTTGCTTAAATCCCGGCCGGGAAATATTGATGTCTACTATGAACTGCTTGATCTCTATTTAAAAAGAGGACTTCTGGCGAACTTTACAGAAAAAAGTCTGAACCTGGCAGATATATATATAAGTAATAATTCTTTAGAACAGGCGGAAATAGTCTGTAACAGAATTATAAAACTTGAACCTGAAAATATAAAGGCAAGAGAAAAACTTATTGAAATTTATCTCTCTATGGGAAATATTGATAAAGCAATAGACACATGTTTTTTTCTCTCCAGAATATGCTCGATGTTAAATCAGCCTGAAAAATCTTTTGAATTCATAAAGAAGGGTATAGAGTTAGACCCTGATAATCTGGATGCAAGGCTTGAAATGGCCATTATGAACGTGAAACAGGGACGTATAAAAGAGGGTATAGACCAGTATAAAGAACTGGGAAAGGCATACTGGGAAAAAGGGGAACTTATAAAAGCGTCAGACACTTATAAAAGGGCGACAGTACTTCTGCCTGATGATACGGAAAGCCACTTTGCTCTGGGACATATTTACCGTGAACTCGGACAGCTTGAAGATTCAAAAAATGCCTTCCGGTTTATACTCAAATATGATCTTACCAATATAAAAGTCCTTACGGAACTGGGACTTGTATGTCAGGAAAAAGGTGAGATAGACAGCGCAATTCTGGCTTTCAGAAAAGTACTGGATATAAATCCTGTAAATGCAGAAGCTGCCGGGAAACTCGGAGAACTTTATCTTATCAGAGGCCAGCCTGAAGAAGCAGTAAAAGCATATTATAATGGTGCAGAACTTTATCTGAAACAGGATCTTAAAGATAATGCCATACATATGTGTGAGCTTATTTTAGATATTGACTGTAAATTCTCTAAAGCACTCAGAATGATAAAAGACCTTGGTTACAAACTTGGTTACAGTTCCCCTCCTCCGCCGCCGGAACCTGTTTATAACTATAATGACTGTATTGAATGTCCATCGTGTGGAGAGAAAAATCGTTCCAGCGCTCTTATGTGCTTTTTCTGTGGCTTACAATTTGAAAATGCTGAACAGGCTTCAATATACTGCCTTCACTGTGGAGCAAAGAGTAATTTCCCTTCTTTTAACTGTCAGATCTGCGGTAAAGAACTGGAACACAGTCATATCGGCACTCACGATGTAGATATGAGCTTCTACAAAATCACCTCCGGTACAATGTTTGCGACAGGTATAAAAGATCCTCTTATTCTGAAATATACAGAAATAAGATCACATATTAAAGGTATGGTTGCAGATATAAAAGTCATACAGAAATTTCAGAATAATCTGGATAAAAATATTGAAGCTTTCTATTTATTTCCCCTTCCTGGAGACGGAGCCGTTTATGACCTGGAAATAAAAGCAGGGGAAAGAACGATTAAAGGTAAGATAAAAGAAAAAGAAGAAGCAAAAAGAACATATGAGGATGCGATGAATGATGGAAGAAAAGCATCACTCCTTGAAGAGCAGAAAGAGAATATCTTTAATATTTCTGTGGCAAACATAAAACCGGGGGAAGAAATACTTGTTACACTGAAATACTATCAGACAGTAAAATATGATGATGGTGAATATGAGTTCGTAATTCCTCTGGTTATATCACATAAAAGGGGAGAAATGCCGGGAGAGGCCACTTCCGGTAAAAGAGGGGAAATAAATATCTTTATAAATCTGGATGCAGGTTTCCCTGTAGGAGAAGTAAAATCACCGACTCATCTCCTTTATATAGAAGAAAAAAGCGAACATATAAGAAATATTCAACTGGCAAAAGAGGGAGAAATTCCGAATAAAGATTTTATATTAAAATATTCCTCTACAGGAGAAAGACTGGAAACTTCTCTTTCTTTTTATAAAAAAGAAGGAAAACCGGGAGCATTTATGCTCCATGTAACGCCGAAAATAGACTATGGCCCTGAAGAAATGGTAAAAAGGGAGATGATCTTTATCCTTGACAGGTCAGGTTCTATGAGTTGGGGAAAAAGAAATTTCACTCCCATAGATCAGGCAAGAAAAGCTCTTAAAGCATGTTTGAGGACCCTGAGAAGTGGGGATATGTTTAATATAATAACCTTCAGCACCTATACAAACAATATTCATTACAAATCTCTGGAATTCAATGATGTAAATCTTAAAAATGCAGATGACTTTATAGATTCCATTCATGCCACAGGAGGCACAAATATACTTATGGCAATTAAGCAGGCACTCAGGCATCCTGTAGAAGCAAACTACTTAAGACAGATAATCTTCCTTACAGACGGAGAGGTGAAAAATGTAGATGAAATTTTAAGTGCAATTCACTGTACTCTCGGTAAATCAAGAATATTTACTTTCGGTATAGGAACTACTGTAAACAGGAATCTCCTGGACGGAATGGCAGAAATGGGAAAAGGTACAGTTCAATATCTCACTCTCGAACAGGATATAGAAGAGGCAATACAGAAATTTTCCAATCAGACAGCTTTCCCCATACTTACAGATATATCTCTTGAATGGGAAAATGCCTCTGTCTCGGATATATATCCCATGTCCATACCTGATCTCTACTTCGGAGAGGTTCTTTATCTTCTGGGAAGGTTTCATTCTGCAGGAAAAAGTAAGGCCATTCTGCAGGGTATGACAGTATCAGGAAATTTTACACAGGAAATAGATGTAGAACTCCCTGCAGCAGCAGAAGAATATCCTGTTGTAGAAATTATGTGGGCAAAAAAGAGGATCGACTATTTGCTGAAAAAAGAGAAAGAAAATCCGCAAGAGAAACATTCCATAAGGGAAGAAATAATAGGT
>CALARM010000467.1 GCA_937888925.1 uncultured Synergistia bacterium
CTTAAGGAAATAGAAAGACAATTCTTTGCCATTCATAATAATATAGAAAAGGCTGACAGCTATATCGAAGTGCCATCAAGGGCTTTTGCATAAAAGAAATTTTCCCTGACGACCATATGTCTGCCATGAATAATCCTGTTTTAATCCTTCACCAAAGCACCGGGAGCGCCAATAAATCTCAGTCTGTCACACAGTGTTTTATAGTCACACATGGGACACATGCCTGAAACATTACACTTATACTCGTTGAAATCTTCTCTTCCCAGAAGAAGTCCCGACGATTTTACAAGTTCTTCCCCTAACTCTTCAATCCCTCTGTCATCTTTCTCAATCTCTTCATAAAGGCCTCTCTGGAGGATATATATATAAGATTTTTTTACTTCTGTCTTAAACGCTTCTCTGAAGGTCATCTTCCCGAGGGCATACATATAACTGTAAAGCTGTTTCCTGTAAAAATCGATTTTTTCTTTTATATCATTAATATTTCTGACTGTATCTGTCTTATATTCTATAATAAATACCTCAATCTGTCCGTTGTTTTCATAGAGGTCCACCCTGTCTGCTATGCCGTTCAATAAAATATTCCCGTAAAGAGGGACGGAAAATCTGAATTCATAAAAACTTTTCAGATATTTTCCTTTTCTTTCTTTCCTCAGATTTTTCTCTATGTCAAAATAATTTACTATATATTTTCTTATTTCATCTTCTGAAATATAATCCTCTTTATTTTTACTTATCTCCTCTTTTATGAGTTTTTCAATTTTTTCATTCATATCCCTGTCTGAAAGGGAATTCAGATGACTGAGTATTTCATGGACAACATTTCCTCTGAGGCGGGCATCTGTTTTTTTATCTCCATATAAATCCTCTTCCTGAAGTTCCGTATGGTCAGGTTCCAGACGGGCGAGATACTGAAAATAATAAAGCCTGGGACAGGTAAGATATTTCTGATACATTGATATGTTTATAGAACCGGTGGGAGGGCTTTCATATGGTTTTATTATCTCCCCGTCATATCCTTTCTTTTTCAATTCCTTTATGGCTTCTGTGGCGAAATCAGGTGGATACGACGGTAAAGGAGGAGAAGAAATAAAGCTTTTCCCGTCAGTATGTTCCATTGTACTGACAATCCTGTCTTTCAATGCCCATTTCATCTGTATCATAAAGGTATTGAGGGACGGTTCATCTTTTTCGGGACTCTCCTGATTTTCCCCGACAAAAGCAAGATATCTCTTTGCTCTTGTTGCCGCCACATAGAATATTCTCCTGCTGTCATTGTTTTCTTTCAATATCTGTCTCTCATAAAATGCCTGATAATCGGGATTTTCTTCATCTTTTACGCCTGTAGAGATTATACCCTTTTCTTCATCATAGAAAAATAAAGGCTTATCCCTTCTTACTATCCAGTCGATTTTTCTGTCCATATCCGGTATTATTACCGCATCGAATTCAAGTCCCTTTGAGGCATGAACTGTCATTATCTTTACAGAATCACTGTCTTCCGTATCGATGAAGGCTTCTTCATTCATTCCGCCATGGTCCTCCATTAATTCCAGATACATGGGCAGTTCACCCGGATTATATATATTTTTCCTTTCAAAATCCATGACCAGAGAAAAGAGTTTCTCCAGGTTCCTGTATTTCTGTTCCCCCTCCTGTAATGAAAGTAATATTTCTCCGTAATTTGTTTCATCACATAATCTTTTAATGAGTTCGTAAGAATTCAGTGTTCCTTTAAGTTTTAAACATTTCGTAAAGAGATTGTACGCTCTCATGGCAACAGGAGAGCTTTCCGACAGATCTTTAAGATAACTCATTAAAGGTTTTGTCCCGTCATAGCCTTCCAGGAGGGTGAAAATCATATCATCGGAAAATCCCATAAGAGGTGAGCGGAGAACAGAAAGAAAAGAGATAGAGTCGGAAGGGTTAAAGATATACTTATAAAGTGACATTATATCAATTATTTCATCTTTTTCCCAGAACCCCAGCCCTCCTATTACACAGCATGGAATATTTCTGACACGCATGGCATGTTCTATGGATTTCAGGTTTGTTCTGCTTCTCAGGAGTATGGCTATATCTTTACAGGTAAATCCTCCTTTTTCATCTCTGTATTCGCCTGTAAGTTTCTCTACTATTCCTGCCACTATGGCTCCCTGATAGTCTTTTTTATCATGACTGTTTCCTTCATCTTCACCGGTTAACTGAAATTCTCTCTTTAAAATTTCTTTATGTTTATCATCGGGAAGGAGTTTTTTTATCGTATCCCATTTACTTTTCCTGCTTAATTCATCTCTTTTCCAGGTAACAAGCTGTACCTTCAGTTCTTCTCCTTTATCCGTAAAGGGCAGATGAAGTTTTTCAAAAGGATCTATCAGTTTTTCGAAGATCATATTTACCGTGTCTACAATATTTGCAGTGCTTCTGTAGCAATTTGAAAGATATTTCACTGTTCCGTTTTTATCGATTTTTTCACAGACCGTGTCAAATATTTTGTAATTGGCACCTCTGAAACCATAGATGGACTGTTTACGATCACCTACGATGAACAGTCTTCCGGGAGGTATGATGCCATTTTGTTCAGTAAGTCCCGAAAGTATCCGTTCCTGTATGGGATTTACATCCTGAAATTCATCTACAAGGAAATATCTGAATCTCTGAAAATACCTCTCTTTTATCCCATGGTTTTCGAGAAGTTTTTCTGTCATTATTTCAAGATCATTGAAGTCAAGGACATTATTTTTATTTTTGAAATCTTTATATTTTTCATGGAGATTTATTAACAGACTTACTGCCATGGATGTCAGTTCATTACACGAAGAATCTTTCCACTTTTCCATTTCTTTTTCAAAATCACCATGTCCCCTTATGGAAAAATAAAGTCTTATAATATCATCTCTCAGGTTACCTGACACAAGAGTTACTGTGCCGTATTTATCCAGCACATGATTTACCTTACTGTCATTAGCCGTATTCTCTAAATATTCCGTGATAGCTTCTTCGGTAAATTCCTGAAGTTTTACTGCAGAGTCCGCTTCTTCTATAAGCGTAAAAGCAGGATCGATACCGGCAGAGGCAAAATTGTCTCTTATAACAGATGTGCAGAAACCATGTATCGTATCTATATTTGCCGTTGTAATCAGATCCCTCAACTTTTTCCATTTTAATTTTAAATCTCTGTCATGTTCTTTTTTTATTTCCCTGTATATTTCCAGCCTTATCCTTTCCTTCATTTCCACTGCGGCTTTTCTGGTAAAGGTTATGGCCACAATAGAGTCAATGTCTATTAAAGGAGCTTCTTTTAAAATTTTGAAGAATCTTTTGGCAAGCACTCTTGTTTTTCCGGAGCCGGCACCGGCCTTTAAGCCTGTATTTATCTTTATATCCAGAGCTTCTGCCTGTTCAGTATTAACATCATAATCCCTGCAAATTTTGTCTATCATGTTTTATATCTCTTTCTCTAAAATATCCTTCTCTGCAATTCTGTATCTGTCATATCTGCATATTTTTCTGTAATTACAGTCATAGTACCCTGTAGCATCAGGACATGAAACAGTAAGAGGGAAGACACCCTTTTTTATATTCTCTATCACTTCGGAAGTCTTACGGGAAATATATTCCATAAGGACAATCATATTTTCCTTTCCCACAGTATATCTCGGACCTCCTCTGTTGAAAATATTTTTCTTCATGTCACTTCTAACAATACCGCTTTTTTTATGTTCTTTAATACTGTAATAAAGAAGGGCCATACATTCAGGATTTACGTCAGGAAATTCGTCTTTTAACTGTTCTCCTATAGCCAGGTAATACAGAGGAAGCTGAAAATCTTTACCTTCAACGGAATCCTTTAACTCTTTTGTAGAGGAATTTTTATAGTCATAAATGATAAATCTTCCCGTAAAACAATTGTTTTCATCCATTTCAAGATCGACCCTGTCTGCGACACCTCTTATCATGTTCTCTTCATCTTTTATGGTAAAGGGATGCTCCAGAAGGCACGGTTTCATGGTAAACCCGGTTTTTTCCCTGTAATATGCAAGATTTTTCATATCATTTTCAATAAAGGTGCTGATTACTGAGAAAAATTCTTTTTTAATAAACTTCCAGAGCTTTTCCGGCATTATATTATGATAAAGTCTTTTCAATGTATCATTAAATATTCTGTCAAACAGGGAATAAAGTTTTTCCCTGTCATAGCAGCTGTTATCCTTATAGTAATCCTTCAGGATTTCATGGTAAAAAGAGCCGATCTTTCTTGCATCAGGTTCATCTTCATCATCAACTGTTATGGCGAGCACTCTTTCCATAAAATATTTAAAAGGACAGGAACTGTATGAATTAAGCCGGGAAGGAGTAAAAGAGTATTTATTCTTCAGTGACGATGGTTCTGTAACAATGCCGTCATAAGAGTCGAAAAAAGGGTTTTCCTGTCTCCCGTATTCCATCATGGCGGCATGATTTATATAATCCAGTATTTCTTCACTGCACACCGTATTATCCATACAGGAGGACTGATCTTTCCATATATAATGAATCGCCTTTCTGAGCATTTCTTTATGGCTCTGAGGTTCTTTTCGCGGCTCAAATCTGTTTCTCATATAAATTTTTTGATGTGTTAAAGATTTCAGAAACTCTTCATCTATCAAGGAAGAAAGATCGTCAAGGAAAGAAGATTTTATCATATATTCCCCTTTTTCATCACACGTTCTGTATGATATATAAAGTTCTTCCGTTGCCGATGCCATACATAGATTAAATCTTATCTTTTCCCTTTCAAGTTCCCATTTTTTATTTATCAGATTTATATGCTGTGACATAAACATATCATGTTCGCCGCTGTCAAAGAGAGGATTCCCGGATAAGACTGACGGGAAGATACCTTCATTTACTCCCGGCATAAATACAATGTCATAATACTGGCCTCTGGCAAGATCTGTATTTAATATCCTCACGCCTCCCGTGTCTTTGGCTGTTTTTCCCCTTTCAACAGAGGCACTGTCAATCAGTTCTTCATAAATCTCTTCCGCAGTGAAACCTTCTGCCAGGAGATTATATGTTTTCTCTATTTCAATTATTTCCGACATGATGGTTTTCAGAGAATCCAGGGCTTTTATATCTCTCGTGAAATTCTTTCCGTCTATAATTCCCTGGAGGTAAAGGTTTATTATATTTCCCTTCAGATCCAGCCTGTCTGTTACCTCAATAAGTTTCATGAGATATGCTTCTTTTGTATCGGAGCCGGAAGGGTTGAGTGAAGAAATAATGTCTATAAAATCTGAGAAATCCGTATCAGGACAATGTTCCTTTATAATATGTGAGAATTTATCCGGATACTCTGAAGAATCTTTACCTGTAAAGATCCTCTTTAAAGGGATTTTATCACTTTTACCATCAAGTTTTTTGAGTATATCGGAAGGAAGGAGGTATATTGAAGAAAAGATATTCCTTATGCCTTCATGTTCTCTTCCTTTTATATAAAAATTCAACAAACCGAGAAAATCCTTTATTAAAGGGACTTCTATGAGTAGTTTCTTCCATGTTGCCAGGACAGGTATATTCAATTCGTCAAATATTTCCTCAAAAGCATTGCTGTATTCATTTATATTTTTCACGTAAATGGCAATTTTCTCCGGAACTATTTCGCCTGAGAGGATTTTTTTCTTTATAAGAGCTGCCATTTCCCTTACCTCATGGTCAATACAGGGGCTGTTTGAGATTTTTACTCCTCTCACATCGCCTTTTAATACTGTTTCATCGGAATACAGATATTCACAGAGGGATTTTATGGAAGGATTTGCCTTTTTTTCGGGAAATGTCTTATTACTGTATATAAATCCCAGATCTTTAAGGTCTTTTATAATTTCACTCTTTATGAATTCTTCATTATATGAATTCTTAAAAGGTATGGAGCAATAGAAATTTATTTCAGGATAATATTTAGATATGGTTTTCATCATGGATTTATCGACAGGGTCTATATTTATATAGCCGTCAATGACTATAATGCCTGTTTGAAACAAAAAAGGAGCATATTTTATTTTCTTCAGAGCCACAGGAGGCATATCATTCAGATCGTATAGAGCTTCTTTTTCTTTGTATCTTTCATATTCTTCGTAAACAGTTCGGATAAAATCGAGCTTTTCAGGTATTAACCCGGTGAAATTATATTTTACCTGTTCCAGCTTATCAGGAGACACGTTCAATCTCTTAAGCCTTTTTATGAAACCGTAAAGGGATGTGACAAAACCGGGCCTGTTTTTTACACCTTTAAAAAAGCCGTCTTCCCTGTTGTTCAGAATATTTCTGATTATAAGGAGGGAAACATCTTCAGTAATGGTCTTTTTCCCTGCCACTTCGCCGGCAAGGTCGCTGAAACCGAAGACAGACGTATTTATCAGGTTTCCTGAGGCGGCGAGGAATTTCTTTCTCACATCGAATATGGCTTCACGGGAAGGGAGAATATATATGGCTTTTTTCCCATCTTTTATGGCTTCAATACATTTTTCTACAAGGTAATCTCTGACAGAGGTGAAAAAAGGGGTATAATAGAAAGTTTTCAACAGAACGCCTCCCTGAATGGTAATTATTTTATTATATTTTTCGAGAAAATTCAGTGGATTTAAACTTTAAAAAGATGAGAAATTTATGGGAATGTGAATTATTTTTTAAAACAATCAGAATAATCTTCACTTTTCAGAATTTTCGATTAACTATATTAAAGTCTTTAATTCCTGAATAGTTATTGATGCTTTTTTTATTATCGAATTTAATGTACCTTTCTTAATTTCCTTATGATTTGGAACAATTATTGAGATTTTTTTATCTGGATTATGAAGAAAAATATGGCTTCCTCTTTGATGGTCTATAATAAAACCGGATTTAATAAGTGCTTTGACTATGTCTTTGCCTGAAAAGGTCTTGCTCATAATGAAACTTCTACCTCTTTCATAATACTGGAGGTAATATTAATCTGATTTATTTTTTGAAGACCTTCCATATAGCAAATTATAGCTTCTTTAGCATTTTCTATAGCTTCTTCTTCTGTATCTCCCTGAGTATAACAACCATCAAGAGCAGGAACTGATACATTAAAACCGCCTTCTTCAGCTTTTTCTAATTTAATTATAAATTTCATATAATATTACACCTTCCTGTGATATTATTTAGAACCTGTCCGAAAAGTTCTTTTAGATCTGTTCAAGCAGAGTCTGTGAAAGATGACTCTCTACTTTTCGGATAGTCTCTTAATGTCTTCAAATAGATCCCTGAAGGTTGTATTTATTTTTCTCACCTCAATCTATTATAAAGGATTATATAAAAAAATACCATTATTTTTTCTCTTATCAACTTCTTTCAGAACTGGTCGTGATAATTGAAGTCTCCATACCTTCATGATATAATAAATTTAGTCTAATGGGGTATTTCATATGCATTTTATAAGAAACGTTAAATATGCGGAAGAATATAAATTATTTTTAACCTTTGAAGATGGAACTGTTCGCCCTGTCGATTTGAAAGACCATCTCTATGGGGAGATACCTCTCCAGAATTATTACCCGACCGGATTGCTCTAATCCTCTCAGAACAAAAAGAAATAGTCCAGCTTGTTCAAGTATGAAGTTTCCCTTTAAATAAGAAAGGAGGTAGAAAATGAGTGCAATTGATTTTTGTATAGAGTGTGAGAGTAAAAACATCGAATATATAACTAAACTTGAAGAATTAAATATAAGAGGAGATAAAATAACTGTTACTGTTACATATTGGCACTGTAAAGATTGTGGAGAAGATTTTGAACAGATGAATAAAGATAATGATTATCTGGATGTTGCATATCGTATTTATCGAAAACGACATAACATGTTACAGCCGGAAGAGATAAGGAATTTAAGAAAAAAATATAATCTTACACAGGGAGAACTTGCGGAGATATTATGACTTGGATTAGCCACACTGTCACATTATGAAAAAGGAGTATTACAGGATTTTGCTTATGATAATCTTTTGAAACTATTGCATGATCCAATAAATCTTTATAAATTATTAAAACAAAAGCCAGATGCTGTAAGTAAAGAAAAATATAATAAATTAATTGATGATTACAATTTAAAAGAGTCAGATGAATGGCCATTCAACTTAAAGAAAAAAGAAATAGAAGCTGTCATTTAGGGGAGATATTATAAATTCACCATTGTATAAAAACATACGATTATTAATTTCTCATTATTATTTTTTGTATTCTCATATTATTTTGCTCTTACCTGGATATTTTTTATAAAATATTAAGATATTACAGGGAATATGTTTTTATCTCTTGAATATATTAAATAAATATATACTTGATAATATTTTTTTATTAACCTTACAAATAAATTATTTCGATAACTATCTCCAGATGAACTTTTATCTGAAGCTTTATTTTACATCATAAAGAGGTAAATTCCTATATTATTAAATTATACCGGTAAAGGACAAATCCAGACAGTTAACTTTTAGAAAGAAGGTAAAATTATGAATATTAGTTTTGAAAATCTGAAGAAGTTCTTTGATAAAATCAAATCTGTCGGATTTTTCGAAAGACTTTTTTTCTGGAAGAATATTTCTTCTTTAAGCTATGATGCCTATGAAGAATTCAAAACCTTATCTACCGAGGTTACCGGCCTCAGAGAAAATATTAAGCAGGTTGATAATTTAAAAGACGATATAAATAAAATCGATAAGGAATTTTCTATTGCTAAAAATACAATAGAGCAGAATAATAAAATATTACAGCAAAAAGAATCCGAAATAGGAAGATTAGAAGAAGCAAAATTAAAAAATGAAGAAAAAATCCTTGAGCTTAATAAGGAAATATCATCATATAAAGGAACAATAGATCAGCACAATAAATTACTTCGGGAAAAAGAAAGTGAAATAGGAAGACTTGAAGAGGCAAATAAAAAAAATCAGGAAAAAATCTTTGAACTGAATAAGGAAGTAACTGTTTTAAAAGGGACTATAGAACAGAATAATAAAACATTACAGCAGAAAGAAACTGAAATAGGCCGGCTTGAAGAAAGCAATTCAAAAAATGAGGGAAAAATTCTTGAGCTTAATAAAGAGCTCTCTTCTTATAAAGGAACTATAGAACAGAATAATAAATTATTCCAGGCAAAAGAAAGTGAAATAGGAAGGCTTGAAGAAGCCAATGAGAAAAATACTAAAAGAATAATTGAACTGGAAAAAGAAATAAATGTTTATAAAAATACGACAGAGGCAAATAACAGAGAGTTACAGGTTAAAGAAAAAGAACTCGGAAAACTCAGAGAATCTGATGACAAAAACAGGCAGAGAATTACTGAACAGGAAAAAGAAATTCTCCTGGCCCGTAATAATATAGAACAGAATAATAAAGAACTACAGAATAAAGAAAAGGAAATTGGTAAGTTTAAAGAGGCTGATGATAAGAACAGACAGAGAATTATAGAACTTGAAAAGGAAATTATTTCTTATAAATCTGCCCTTGAACAATATAATAAAAATTTACAGGCAAAGGAAAAAGAACTTGGAAAACTTAAAGAATCTGATGATAAAAACAGACAGAGAATTATAGAAAAGGAACAGGAAATACTTTTATTACGAAATACTATAGAGCAGAATAATAAAGATTTACAGAATAAAGAAAAGGAAATTGGTAAGTTTAAAGAGGCTGACGATAAGAACAGGCAGAGAATTATAGAACTTGA
>CALARM010000468.1 GCA_937888925.1 uncultured Synergistia bacterium
TACGGCGACCACCGAGATCTACACTCTTTCCCGACACGACGCTCTTCCGATCTCTTTTTTTCTTACAGATTTCTCAGACTCTCCCATAATAGACCTGGCTATTTCCTGAAGATTTACCGGCCCTGCAGGAAGTTCGTTGACAGAAATAAAGGCATCTTCTATTTCTCTGGCCACACCTGAAAGAATGTTTATGCTTGAAGAAGGAGTTGAAGGTTTACTTCTATCACCCCTGAAATCTTTAAGGGTACTGCGAACATGAGATAATTTGCTATCGAGCTTTCTTTTTTTATTTTCTCTTTCTGTTATATCAAAAAGAAATTCTCCCGATTTATTACATTCTATACACATGGTTTTTACGACATTGTATATTACATCATTTTCCGGGAGTTTTTCTCTGAGAAGAACCTGGTATTTCCCTCCGCAGGGACATCTGTATTTCATTATATAGTTATTCTCAAATTCTTCGCTTTCTGCAGAGATTATAAAATTAAATTGATCTTTCATTGTTTAAAGCTCCAGACTTTATCAGTGAGCAGTGAACAGTGACCAGTGATCAGTTACCAGTTACCAGTTATCAGTTACCAGTTACCAGTTACCAATTATTCTACTATAATAACTTCCCTGTTCCCTGTTCCCTGGTCCCTGGTCACCCTTCACTCTTCTTCATAATAAAGTGTATCGAATAATTGAAGAGATTTTCTTATCTTCACATCTGCTTTTTCCGCTATTTTAAGTCCTTCAGTTAAATGTTCGTGCGGTACCCAGTCACACTCTTCGGCATGGAACGAATAGGAAATGCCCATAATATGATCTATGTAATATCTCATTTCATCGATAGCCTCAAGAAACAATTCCCCTCCGTCTATACAGTAATTATACTGAAGTTTGACCTGTTTTTCTACATCAGGCTCTATATGTTCTTCATCTATATTAATATTTTTTGTCACTTTATAAAGAGAATCGGAAATCTTTCTTTCAAAAAAATCAAGAGAACTGTCAAATTGCTTTAATGTAAGTTCATATTGTTCATACATATCGGGAGTAGTAAGTTTTTGAACAAAAAGATTCAATATTTCAAAGGTAAGGGACCTTTTTTCTTCAGGTCTGTTCAAATCAGAAGAAAAATTTTCCGGGTCATTGGTGGAATAAGATGAAAGATTATAACTCATAAAAAAATTATTAAGAACTCTAAAGAAGTTCTTCTGTTTCTATATTTTATTCAGCCTGTAATTAATTAAACAGGACACTGCAGATATCACTCTCTCCCGTCACGCGTTACGCATTATACGTTACGAATTAGAACATTACTCTCCTCTTTTTTCCAGAACCATTTCCACAGCTTCTGCTATGGGCTTATCCAGTTTCGATATATTTCTGGCCAGATCTTCTCCTGAAATGGATCTTGCCGCCACTCCCAACTGACTTACAACGGAATCCTCTGCTTCAGGTTTCACAGGAGCAACAGGAGCAGAAGACTCTACCTCTTCAAATTCAGGACTTTTAACACTTTTAACCTGTCCTGTTTGCTGTATACTTTTTTGCCCTATCCTATCTATATTCATAAATTACTCCTCTCTATAAGATAACCATAAGCACTACACTAACAGCCATGACTGAATAATAATAAGGAAGAATGAAAACTTATTCTCCCTTCAACCTTCACGATTCTCATAATAACAACCATGACCGGTTCGGTCACAACAAAGCATGAGAATTCATTCCTCCCGCCACAAGTTACGCGTTACGCGTTACGATTCTCATATAAAATAATCTTCAAATCAATAAAATTATTTTATCATAAAATTTTCACATATACAATCCTGGAATTCATCCAAAAAAATAGTAGTAAATTATTAAGATTTCTGTTAAAATATTTTATATTCCATAATCAAGTTTTTGAAATTAACTGTCACTATATATTGTGACGCATTACGCATCACGAATCACGTGTTACGAATGAGAAAGGAGATAATATATGGAAAAAAGATCTTACCCTGTTAAAAATTTCCCTGTAATGCAACTGGCTTCATCCCTTGACACATGGTATCAATCCCTCGGTTTTGAAACACAGATGTTAAAAACCCAGTTCGGAGGATTAATAATTCAGGCAAGAAAAGAAGGGTTTTTAAGGACAGTTGTCGGTATGTCCTCTGCTATAACAGTATCAGTCAATCAGCAGGATGCATATTTACTTATAGAAGTGGGAGGAGCTAACTGGGCTGACAAAGCAGGAGCCGCAGCCATCGGCTATATAGTATTCTGGCCTACCCTTATATCTGCCGGTTTCGGCGTATATGAACAGAGTAAACTCATAAAACAGACATGGGATGTCATTCATAGATATATAAGCACCTATACTTCCGGCGGAGTTCCAGTGGATATAACTCCAACTCCTGTTATTATGCCGACACCGCCACCTTACCAGGCACCGCCGCCGTCTTATCAGGCACCGCCTCCGTCCTATCAGGGGCCGCCACCGTCTTATCAGGCACCGCCTCCGTCTTCTGTTCCTCCTCCTACTGCAATGATAGATGAAGCTTC
>CALARM010000469.1 GCA_937888925.1 uncultured Synergistia bacterium
TAAATTACTGGAATGATATGTCAAATATGGTTATGGAGGCCTATAAAAATTCTCTTAATTCAGGTCAGCAGTTTCAGGAAGGTTTTGCTGCAATGCTGAAAGAAATGATAGAGGCAAATATTAAAAATACCCTGGAAGTTCAGAAAGAAATGGAAGGCCATACAAAAAAGAATGTAGATGCATATATGGATAATTTAGTAAAAGTTTCCAGATTTTACTCTGATAACAGTGAAAAAGGTCTTGAAACAATGAAAGGTCTTTTTGAAAAATACAGTATAACAAACAGCCAGTTCAGAAGTGAAATGGAGAAACTCTGGAAAGAAAATTTCGATGAGTATCAGAAAAAAATGCAGGAATTTTCCGATACCTTTAAATCCAATCAGGAAAAAAGCATTAATTTTATGTTCGATACCTTTAAAAATTCTTCAAAACATATGGAAGAATTTTCTAAAAAACTCGGTGAAATGAATAAAGCAAAATAATGAGAGGTGAATATGAGAGGTGAATGGTACAAAACATACCGGTCACCTCTCGATTTTTAATATGATTATGTCTTTTATGGACGAAGTAATGAATGCACAGAAAGATATAGTTGAGAAAACTTCTGATAATGTCAGAAGATTTGTCAGGTTTAATGAATTGCTTTTATCTCCTCCCGATATTAAAGTCGGCCAGACCCCGTCACAGATAGTCTACAGAAAACATAAGGTTAAATTAATAAGATATAAGCCGGTAAAAGAACAGCTCTATAAAACGCCTGTTCTTATAAGTTATGCCCTTGTCAACAAACCTTATATAGTGGATTTGTTGCCTGGAAGAAGTATTGTGGAAGTGCTTGTTAACAGTGGTTTTGATGTTTATCTCATAGACTGGGGAACTCCCACTGATAGTGACAGTAAAAACGGCCTTGATACATATATAAATTTTTATCTGGACAGGATGGTCGATAAGGTCAGAGAAATAAGCGGTTCTGATAGGATAAGTTTGCTCGGTTATTGCATGGGAGGAACTTTTTCCTTAATTTATACTGCTCTTCATCAGGAAAAGATTAAGAATTTAATTCTTATGGCAACTCCTTTTGACTGCAGTAAAGATGAAGGAATTCTTTTTAAATGGGCTAAAGAAATGCCAGTGGAAGAGATTGCGCAAAAATACGGTAATTGTCCCGGATGGCTTCTTGCTTCATCTTTTCTTGCATTGAATCCCCTCGGCCCTATTGATAAAGCAACAGGTTTTTTCAGGGGAGTGGAAGATGATAAGTTCGTAGAACTCTTTCTTGCCATGGAGAAATGGATTAATGACACAGTAGATGTTCCCGGAAGAGCTTATACAGAATTTATGACTTACTGTTTTCAGCAAAATCTGCTGTATAAAAACCAGTTTGTCACAGGTGATAAACTGGTTGATCTTAAAAATATAACCTGTTCTTTCCTTAATATTGTAGCAGATGAAGATACATCTGTCCCTCCGTCGTCAAGTATTCCTATAGGAGAGCATATAAGCAGCAAAGACAAAGAATTATTGACTACTCCCGCAGGCCATATAGGTCTTTCCGTAAGCGGTAAGGCTTTAAAGAAACTCTGGCCGAAGGCTGTGGAATGGATGGCAAACAGATCGTGAGAATTTTTGTTAATATAACTGTTTCGCGTTACGCGTTACGCGTTACGCGTCACGAATAAAAAAGGAGATGTAAATTTTATGGAACTCAGAGGAAAAGTTGTAGTCATTACAGGCGGAGCAAACGGTATAGGAGAAACCCTTGCAAAGGATCTTGCCCTGGAAGGCATGAAGGTTTCTATCGGCGATCTCAGTGAGGAACATATAGAAAGAGTCGTAAGGGAAATAAGAGAAGCAGGGGGAACTGCTATAGGAACACTCTGTAATGTAACAGATGAAAAGCACGTTGCAGACCTTATGGACAGAACGGTAAAAGAATTCGGCGAAATAAATGTAGTTTTCCCCAGTGCCGGCATTATAAAAGATTCTCTTCTTGCTTCCACAGATAAGGAAACAGGTAAAGTAAAACGTACCATGAGTCTTGATGCATTCAAACAGGTTGTAGACGTAAATCTTACAGGTACTTTTCTTACCATAAGAGAAGCAACGGAAAGAATGATAAACGGCGGATTTCAGGGAATTCTCTTTACAGTATCTTCTGTAAACAGAGCCGGTGTGGCAGGACAGATAAACTATTCTTCCACAAAGGCAGCAGTTGATATTATGCCAAAGGTTATATGCAGTGAATTTCACAGGAGAAATATAAAGGGCATAAGATGTGTATGTATTGCTCCGGGATTTGTGGCAACTCCAATGGTAAAGGGAATGAATCAGAAAGCCCTGGATGCGATACTTAAAGATGTGCCTATAGGCAGACTTATAGAACCTTCTGAAATAGCGGATACGGTGAAATTCTGTATTAAAAATGAAGCAATCCACGGGATAACAATCGACGTAAACGGCGGTTTGAGACATGGAAATTAGAAGCGTAACGCGTGACGCGTGACGCGTGGATGGTACGGACATAAAGGAGTTAAATTAATGAGTGATAGTGCAAATTTTTTTAAAGATTTTTACTCATCATGGATGGATGCCAATATAAATATGATGAAAAGTTCTATGGGGTTTGCTACCGAGGCATGGAAACCTGAAACTTATGAAAAATTTTATGGTGACTGGATGAAAAATACCGGCGATATGCTGGAAAAAATTATGAGAATGCCGGGATTTGCAGGATATAGCTGGGAAATATTTAAAACTTCCACAGGTTTTCAGAAAATGTTCCACGAAATGACGGAACATTATATGAAAAATATGAAACTTCCCACTCATAGCGATATAGACGAACTTTCACAGAGAATTAATTATCTGGACGACAAAATCGAAGAATTAGAGAAAAAGATTTCATCTGTGAAATCAGAGTAAATTAGTCACGCGTCACGCGTCACGCGTCACGCGTTACGAATACCGAGAGGAGAAAGAGAAATGAACGTAAGTATTCTTGGAACATATAATTCAAAATTTGGTAAACTTGACGGTAAATCTATCTATGATCTCATAATAGAAGCAGGAAAAGGCGCTATAGAGGATTCGGGACTTAAACCGGCAGATATTGATGCCATATATGTAGGAAATTTCAGCTCCGGCGGTTTTAACGGCCAGGAACATCTTGCTCCCGTAGCAATAGATATTCACCCCGATCTTCGTTTTAAACCTGTAACAAAAGTAGAAGACGCCTGTGCTTCTTCTTCTGCTGCTGTTTATGAAGGGGTTTATTCCATACTCGCAGGAAGATATAAAAATGTCCTTGTTATAGGTGCGGAGAAAATGACTGAACTTAAAACAAGAGATATGATGAGGGTTCTCGGCATGGCTTCCTACTGTCCTACAGAAGGAAGTAAAGGTGAAACCTTTCCGGGGCTTTTTGCCAAATTTGCAACAGGCTATAAGGAACACTATGGATATACAGATGAACAGATGAGAAAATGGCTTGCCATGTCTTCGGCGAAGGCCTATAAGAATGCAAAGCAAAATCCCCTTGCCCATATGCCTTCAGATCTTACCTGGCAGGATATATTAAATCTTCCTCCTGAAAAAAATGTTCAGATTGCAGGACTTTTTCATCTTCATGATTGTTCTCTCGTGTCAGACGGTGCTGCTGCTGTTGTCCTTACAACGACTGACAGAGCAAAATCAATGAAAGATAAAGTTGTAGAATTTGCAGGTATAGGTCATACGACCGATTATCTTGAATTGTCAAAAAGAGAAAATTATACACTCAAAGCCGCAAAAATGGCTATTTCTAAAGCTCTGGACGAAGCAGGACTCACTATAAATGATATAAATGTAGCAGAAGTCCATGATTGTTTCACTATAACGGAAATACTCATACTTGAAGCCATGGGACTTGCAAAAGACGGTGAAGGATGGAAACTTCTGGAAGATGAGCACAGTCTTATATATCCCGGCGGAAAACTTCCTGTAAACCTGAGCGGCGGCCTCAAAGCAAAAGGACATCCCGTAGGAGCCACAGGGGTAAGCATGCATGTATTGATCGCAAAACAGCTTATGGGAGAAGCCATAGGTATCCAGGCTGAAGGAGCAAAAACAGGTCTTACCTTTAATATAGGAGGAAGCGGTGCTTCTAATCTGGCCAGTGTTTTAAGAAGAGTAAAATAGGTACTCTTATTAGATAAGAATGAAAAATGAGCAGGAGGCTACTTATCAGAGCCTCCTGCTCATTTTTATTGAACTATGTAAAATCTACATCAGTTCTACTGCAGTTTTGTCGCGAGGGTTTATTGCTCCGCGGGCGGCAAAAATAGCACTGTCAATAAGAATACCTGTTCTGATATTCCCTGTGGAACCTAAATATGCGGCTGCAGCATTTGCGCCTCCGTTAACCAGACCTCTCATGAGTGAAGCCTGTCTGCCGGTTGTTTTCTCTTCTGATGCTCCGGTGATAAAACCAACCCCTATGTGGCTTAAACATAATAGTCTGCTTTGGGATGAGCACTGCTCCGGCAATGTCAGGTAAAAACTGCATAGTGTCTGTATCGATATGAGAAATTTGTAGTATGATGAAGATTTAGTATTTAATTTTGTAGTTTTACGTAAAAGTATTGACAAAATATTATTAATATAATATTATGTATTTATAAAATACAATTTATTCGAAAGGATGATTTTTATGGTTAAAGAAGAGAAAATGTTTAAAGATATATTTCACAGGAAAGGTTCAGATGAATTTCTTTCGGTTCATGAAGAATGTGTCGCAAAGAAGCCATTTATTCCCGGAGTAAAGGGGGCTGTTCCCGGACATTCAGCAGTGAAAAATATATTTTTCGAGAAAAATACCTCCGGTGCAGTTGAGATAAAGTCCGAACCTTTTGAGGTTATTGAAAGAAGAAGATACAGAGAATTAAAAGAAGATTTCAACAGAAAACTCTTTAATAATGCAGACAGAATTACCTCTGTGGCAAAACCTTTAATTATATCTCTTGTTTTTGCCTTTGTTATAGATCTATTCTACTGGGTTCTTGCTTTTACTCCTCATGCCGGTTATATGTGGCTCGTCGGTAATATATGTACTGTCGTTCAAATACTTTCTGCTGCAGGGCTTCTGAGTCTGTTTTTTTACAGCTTTTTTACAGGCAGAAAAATTACAATGTTCTATGACAGATTATTTGAAACATTTGATAAGAATCTTGTTGCAGAACTTGATTACCTTTAATTATTTCGATTTTTCTGATACGCTCTGAATAGTGGTTTCCAGCCATTATTTTTTGTAACTATTCTAATAAAATATGAAATTATTTCTCTTTTTCCTGTAATAATTTATTCTGTCTTTCATTGTTTTCGTATGAAATTCGAATTTATGTCCGTCATAATCTTCAAAATAAATAGACGAACCTTCGTCTATGTGTCTCTGTCTTCCTTCTAAAATTTTTACATCCAGATTTTTTAATTTTCCGAGAATTTCTTCATAATCTTTTTCATCAATGGAAAAACTTATATGGCTGTATGATTCGTTTATTTCATTTCTCTTTATGTCTTTCTGAAGATTTAAAGCAATCCATAGGCCGTTAAGATCGAAATAAGCAAGTTTTTCTCCTTTTACCAGAAGCTTTGCCCCCAGTGCATTACTATAGAATTCAATGGATTTATTAAGATCCGATACGGAAAAAGTTATATGGTTTATAACGTTTTTCTTTTGATATAACATTTTCAGGGCTTTATTAACAAATCCGGATACATCGGTTTCTTCACATATGTCCATGTATTTTCTTAACTCTTCGTATAGCTTTTCCGATATTTCTATTTTCATTATTGTGTCACTTCCACTTTCTGCATGTCTGTTTTTTCTATTATACTCTTCCCCATATACTCTTTCCCATGCCTATATTTTAATCCAAGAAGGATTATATTGTATATATTCGAAGAATCTTTATATAATATCTTTAAAATTAAGTTTTTTATGGTAATATTATCCTTAGCTCGATAATAGTTCAGAATTTTTCATGGTGGAGGAAATGAAATGTTTAATTTTCACAAAATATTTTTTTCTGTAATTTTTTTAATATCTATTTCAGGATATGTATTTTCCCAGGAAATATCACAGTCTTCTTCTGATGTACGGACTGATAAATCCCTTATAAAACTTCATATACTTCATATAAATGATTTCCACGGAGCAATTGAGCCTTTTTTAGATCCGGAAATTTCCCGGGATAGTAAGACAGGAGGAATTGCCTGTTTGAAGGCATTAATTGATCGGGAAAGAGAAAGAGACATTGCCGGCACAATAGTTTTGAATGCAGGAGATATAGCAGAAGGAACAATGATTTCCTATATTTCCAGAGGAAAAGTTGTTACAGATGCTTTTAGACAGATCGGTTTTGATGCAATAACACTGGGAAATCATGATTTTGCCTGGGGGCTGGATGACCTTAAATCCATGATGGATAATCTGAATACACCGGTACTCGGTGCAAACATAATAAAAACTTCTGACGGAGAGGTTATGGATGGAGTAAAACCGTATATAATTAAAGAAATGAAAGATGTAAAAGTTGCAGTTATAGGTCTTGATACGCCTGATATAGCACACTATGTAGATAAATCCAGAAGAGAAGGTCTTGAATTTA
>CALARM010000470.1 GCA_937888925.1 uncultured Synergistia bacterium
TTCGTAAGAGCCTGTCAGGCAGAAGCTGATAAAATGGTTACTAATTTACCCGGTGTGGTAATTATAGTCTCTGATGTATAAAGCGTAATTAGTTATGGATATGGATTGAACCCGTTACGCGTAACGAAAGCATATCTGTATTATTTATGCTTACCTCATTACAGAAGTAAAGAGTGAAAAGAAAGAGGTTTACTTTTTAGCTCAGTATATGACAGAAAACAGTGTTATAGCGGTAAATAAATCTGAAGGAAGTGAATGTTATGGAGTTCAGGCATGTTTCAACAGATAAGGCACCGGCTGCAATAGGGCCTTATTCACAGGCTGTTGTGGCAGGAAATTTTGTATTTTGTTCGGGCCAGCTTCCTCTTGATCCTGTGACAGGGGAGATGGTTAATAAAGGAACAGGTGAAGCTACGGAACAGGTATTGAAGAATTTAATAGCTTTACTTGAAAATTCCGGTTCCGGTCCCGGTAATGTTGTTAAAACAACTGTGTATCTTACGGATATGAATAATTTTAAGGAAATGAATGACGTATATGAAAGATATTTTTCTTCGTCAAAACCTGCCAGAGTATGTGTGGAGGTATCACGACTTCCCAGGGGAGCTATTGTGGAAATAGATGCCGTTGCTATTCTAAATCGTGCATAATAAATAGAACTGCTGCATCATTCATCACGATTTAAGGAGATAATAAATTATGAATATAAGAACCTTTTTACTCTCTATGGTTATTTTAATATGTTTTTTTATACCTTTAAAAATCTTCGGAGAAGAGATTTCTCCTGTAAAAAAACCTGTTTATAAAGTAAAATTCTACAGAGGTGATTACAGAGACAGGGAAGAAAAAGCCAATGAAGATGGTGCCATATGTTATGTGGAACAGCATTTTAATTCTACGAGCGGAGATCCCAATACAAATTATACAATGGTTTTAATAACAACAGGGTCATCGGATTTCACAAGGACATGGGCTGAATATTATATGAACAGGGTTGCTGATCAGTTTCATCTGAATAAGTGGAAAGGAACCGGTATTAAAGTTCTGGTACAGGGCGACAGAGGCTATGGGAATCTGAAATATTTAAAGATGCCTGCCATATTGCCTGAACCATTTCTTATATGTAATTCTACAGGGGTGGAATGGGCTAAAACAAGACAGGATGAACTGGCTCAGATTTTAGTTGATTCTATATATAAATTCTTCCCTGAAGGTGGGCTTGTGGCTTTTTCAGTAGGGCATAAATACAAGATAAGCAATATAAATGATAAAGGTGCCTGCCCTTTTGAAGGCATATGTGAAATAGATTTTAATGAAGCGGTTCTTGAAAAAGCGGCAAAAATACTGGATCCTCACTATAGTGTTTCATCTATTGAGGAAAGTCCGAAATATTTTAAGTTATTTAATGAAATATGTGAACTGGTAGAGAAGAATTTTTATGATCCTGATTTTATAGATAATAAATTCAGCAATATAAAGGAAATTTTCCGTACCAATGCCGGCGAAATACGCTCTGACAGGGAATTTTCAAAGGTCATTAACAATATGCTAAAACAATTTAACACATCTCATACCGGTTATTATACGAAAGATGATCCTGAATATTATCAGCTTGCATCTATTTTTTCCTCTCTGCCTGAAATAAAAAAAATCTTCAATGATAAAGATATATTATATCCTTCGACAGGTTTATTTACAAAAGAAATAGACAGCAGGATTTTTATTGTCTCTGTTATGGCAGGTTCTGTTTCTGAAAAAGCCGGACTTATGATGGGAGATGAAATAGTATCTGTTGACGGTGAACCTTACAGAGGAGTGGCATCTCTCATCAATAAACCTGACGGAGTAACATTTTTTATAAGAAGAAGAGAAAAAGATGAACCTTTTCAGGTAAAGATTATACCTGAAATTATAAATCCTTCTGAAGAGTTCCTCAGGGCAGAGAAAGAAACTGTTCAGGTTATAAATAATATAGGTTATATTCATATATGGAATTTTGCCGGAGAAAAATATTATGATGAATTTATTTCCTCTATAAGTGACGGAATGTTAAAAGATGCAGATGCCCTTATATTTGATCTCCGTGACGGATGGGGAGGGGCAAATCCTGATTATTTAAATGTATTTAATGAAAAAATTCC
>CALARM010000471.1 GCA_937888925.1 uncultured Synergistia bacterium
GGAATAGATCTCAGGAAAGTTTTCCACGGTGGCCGGATTCTACTAAATCCGAATAGGACAGGGATTAAAGGATTTTTAAGATTACCAGGATGATAATTTATTTATTATCCTGGTAATTTTATTCTATTATCATAATGATTCGAGTGGTATTTCTTTTATAAATGTCATAATTACTATTGATGTGATCGGGTAGCTATATAACAAAGAATGAGAATGTATTTTTCTCTTCACCCTTCATCCCGATTCTCTATAAAAATGCCTAATTATAAACTGCACCTTTCATAGATTGATCGGAGAAATCACTCTGTAAATATTTTTTTAAATTCCCTTTTATACGGAGCATAGCTTTTGTATGAAGCTGAGAAATTCTTGATTCTGACAGATTGAGTATATGAGATATTTCTTTTAAATTAAGCTCTTCATAATAATAAAGAGTAATAACCAGTTTTTCTTTATAAGGAAGACTTTCTATAAAGGTGCCTATTTTGGATATTAATTCTTTTTTTTCAATAAAACCTTCAGGGAGAATTTGTTCTTTATTATGAAGTATATCCAGCAATGATCTGCTCTCATCTGCTTCGGGTTTTATAAACTCATCAAGAGATATAATAGTAAGACCCTGAATTTTTCTCATTACTGTGTCCAGATCCTTTACATCCATCGAAAGATATGAAGCAACTTCTGACATGTTAGCAGGACGCCCCAGATTATGTTCAATTATACTAAAAGCATCCTGTATTTCCTTAGCTTTTTTTCTCAGACTTCTCGGAGCCCAGTCAAAAGCTCTTAAAGCATCGAGTATTGCACCTCTTATTCTATAGGTTGCATAGGTGCTGAATTCTATACCTCTGTCATATTTAAATCCGTCTATAGCCTGAATTAAACCAAGTAAACCATCATTGGTTATATCATCTATAATTATATGGGGAGGAAAATGTATCGACATTCGATAGGCTATATGTTTAACCAGGGGAAGATATTCCAGTATAAGTTTTTCTCTTGCTTTAATGCAACCTTTTTCTTTGTAGTCTATCCAGAGTTCCTTTACCTCCACTTTTTTATCCCTTTCTATATTTGTAGAATATATATAGTATTAATATACTGTATTGCTAAAATTATATTAATTGATCTAATGGTTTATTTTAATAGTTCATTAGTAGTATTATTACAGTTTTCCTGGAACTAGCATCATATTACTCCATGACATTATATACTATGAAACAATGACTGTTATTATAATGATTATAAACTTACCATGATGTTTATTTATCTGGCAAGGATATTAGTAGTAAAAAATTCCGATCCTGCCATTTTATACCTCTTATTATACCAGATTACAAATTATAATACTATTTTTTTTATTATACATAAAAAAATTTACTAAGGTAATTTATATATCTGTCGATATTATTCATTGAGGTAATAAATTAACAACCATGACCGGTTCGGTCAGAACAACGTATGAGGATTTATTCCTCCTGTCGCGCGTTACGATTCTCATATAAATATTTGAGTAAATAAGGTGTTATTACAGTGCATCATAAAAAAAGCAAACTTATAAAAACAGATATTTACAGCCTGTCTTTACAAAAAAAATATAACCAGCGATATTGTGATTCTTACTGTGATAATAGAACATTTGACAGGACATTCAAAATTAAGGAATTAAAAAAACAGATTTTAGAAGGTTCATATTATATAGAAGAAGATAAAGTTGCCAGGAAGATACTGGAATATTTCGGTATATGTTCAATTTGATAATTCAAAAGTACAGAAAATTTCATTTTTGATGGCCTAAAATAAAGCTTTAGATGAAAACTATGTAGAAGCAACTTATCTCAAATTTAACATTAATGATTTTTCCGAAATCCTCCTGCTTCATAGTCTCCTCTCCTTCCCTGCTATATAAATTATATATTTATCACTTTCTCTGATAGAAGGACAGTTTACACCGTTAACTATTTCAGTGGCACTTTTGTATTCTATCAACTGTAATCCTGCCAGTTCTATATCTTTCAGAGCTTCCTGTGGTGTGTAAAGATGCATGAAAACTTTTTCTTTCGAAAGATTATAACCACTTATAGCAGTTACCATTTTATCTCCTTCACGAAGACTTCCTGAAATTATTTTTCTTATGAAATTTATAATTTTCCATTTTATTTTTTCTTTAAGATTTCTTTCTCTTGAATGGGTCGTAAAAATTATCAGTCCATTATGCTTCAATATTCTTTTATATTCTTTAAGGGTATTTATTCTGTTTTCTCTAAAAGGTATAAGAGATATAAGCTGTCCAAAGAGTATTATATAATCAAAACTTTCTTTTTTAAAACCAGGATGACAGCCATTCATAGTTAAAAAATTTGCTTTAATATTTTTTAATTTTCCCTCATCATGACAGATTCTTACCAGTTTTTCTACTATATCTATTCCTGTTACATTCAATTTTTTTTCTGACAGAGCAAAAGCTTCTCTTCCTGCTCCACAGCCAATGACAAGAGTATGGCCATTTTTTTTACAGTATTTATTAACGATTATTTCTTCATAGTCTTCAAGCCCATGAGTAGCCATTCTTTTTAAAAATTCTATTTCCGAGTAATCATTATATTTTTTTATTATTTTGTCGAAAAAAAAGTCCTCTTTCATAGCTTTCTTGTCAATTATATTTTAACATGATATAATTTAATAGTTTTTAAACAAATACAGGTTTTGTATATAGTGTAAGATTTTTTCGTAACCTTACTATGGGATAAGTCAGAGATTTACACAAAATTTATTACATAATCCGTATTTCGTTAATTAATGTTCATACCCTCTATAAAACTTTTAGAAATAAGGTGATCTTATGACTCAGGAACTATCTGAGCAGGATAATTTATCGGAAGATAATGAAAAAATAACTAAAAAATCTATCAGACGGTGGGTTAATACCTCTACTGATAAATATTTTGTAAAGGCTGTAAAAAATAATATATCTTTTACATTTAAATTTTTAGATAATTCATGTCTTAAAGGTAAAATGCAATGGTTTAATAAATACAATGTAAATATAGTTACAGAAGATGGGGTAGAATATACGATTTTAAAGCATTCACTGAAATATATGATACCGAATTAACCGGAAAAATCAAAATCAGAAAAAGATTTATTGATAATGTCAAATTCTTGCTGTGCCAGTTCTTCTTCTCCTTTTTCCATATAGGCCCGGCCAAGATAATCATGGAAGGTAACATCATCGGGATTCTTTTCTATAGCTTTTTTATAATATTCTATGGCACTATCAAAGTCATATATCTGATAAAAGGCATATCCTGCATTGAAATAATCATTACCGCTGACTGACCCTGCTTCTATAGCGTTTTCATATTCTTCTATTGCTTCGTCTATATTACCTTCCAGTTCAAGTAACTCTCCCATACTTGTATGGATATCTCCTCTTTCATAACCTTCTTCCATAGCTTTTTTATAAAATTCTTTCGCTTCTTCCATCTCTCCTCTTTCAGCACAGAGAAGGCCTTTCAGATAATAACAGGACGCCTGCTCTGCAGACAGAGCAATAGCATTTTCAATTGCTATTTCAGCCAGTTTTTCATTACCCATAGCTATATAAACCTTTGCCAGTCCCTGATGGGGTTCCGGATCGGCAGGATCTATGTCCAGAGCTCTTTTATATGCATTCAAAGAAGATGAATAATCTTCTGTTTTCAAATATGCACTGCCAAGTTTTTCCCATGATACAGAATCTTTTTCATTTATCATGACGGAATTTTTAAAATATTTTACAGCTTTTTCATAATCTCCTGTTTCCATATAGATTGTAGCAATATTAAAATTTGTATTTTGATTCTGTGAATCCATTTCGTAGGCTTTATTAAATAACTCTATTGCTTTTTTTATTTCTTTCTTTTTATAGGCTACAAGGCCCAGGTTATAAACAATACCCTGATTTTCATCTATTTTAACTGCCTGTTCCATATATTCACGTGCTTTATCAAAATCTCCAAGCTCATAATAGGTCAGACCAAGGTTATTATATGCTTCATAACAGTTCGGGTTTATTTTAAGTAATTTCTGATAACTTTCTATTGCCAGTTCTCTTTCTTCCTGAATATTGTAAATATTACCCATATTGCCGAGAGCTGCTTCATATTCAGGGTCAAGTTC
>CALARM010000472.1 GCA_937888925.1 uncultured Synergistia bacterium
TATCTGGCAGGAGAATTACGGACTCAATGGGTAAGTAAAGAGGATATTATTACAGTGAGCAGTGATCAGTTAACAGTTACTATATAAAATTACGTCTCACGCATCATGTATGATAACTGTTTACTGCTTCAATAAAATCTCTGTTTTACGCAGTTCTCTTGCTACATCTCTACCCTGTAATCTTATCATCAGTATTATACCGAGAAAAGCAAGACCTGTTGCAAGATAGAGGCTTATTATGATATTTCCGCAGAGTTTTATCAAAACAGGAGCCAGCAAACTTCTTACCCCCATAAGAGTATAGCGGACACCTACATAACTTTTACCTATATTATCATTCCCCGTACTCTGAAGAAGATAATTCATAAAGAGTATATCCCAGGCATTCCAGCACATGCCTGCAATAAAAGAAGCCATACAGAGGGGATATATGTTATGTGCCAGTATATATAAAAGAGAAATAAATGGCACCATAGAAAGAACTATTTTGAAAGACGAAAAATTGACTCTTCCTACATTAATACGTCCCCATATATATAGAAATATTATCCCCCCTGCGGAACTCATAACGCTCAGGAGTCCTACGGCGGAATTGGAAAGTTTCACTATATCTACCTGAAACAGGGGATATACTCCTATACCTATGAGATTTGCAAGGCCTATAATAAATTCTACAGAGTAAAGATAGAGCAGTACAGGGCTTGTAAGAATATTCTTTAAACTCTTTGATACTGCCTTTAATTCATGAAGAGAATTCTCACCATTTCCATTTGTAGAAATAATGGTTAATCTGCCAAACATCAGGGAAGAAATTACTCCCATCATTCCTCCTACCGGAAAAACCAGCTTATAACTGTAAAATCCTCCCATATCCAGTAGTGTTCCTCCGGCAGCGGCACCGACAAGGGTGGATATAATAGCTATGGCACGTACATATCCCATAGCCTGACTTCTGTAACTATCAGGATAAACACCTTTCATCACCGCACTGTAAGGAGAAATGGAAACTGCTTCACCCAGAAAATAAATATAGAATAATATGATAAGTATAAAAGGATCTTCTATAAAAAAGGTAAAAATCAAAATACCTCTTGAAAAAACTGTTGGTACAACACACCATAAAAGTTTATTGCCCCCTGTAGACATATAACCCCAGAAGAGAGTGGTTAAATTTGCTATACATGGGCCCAGGGCAATAAAAGCTACCAGAAGAGGGCCGCCATGAAGACGCCTCAATATTACACCGGTAAAAGCAATAACCAGACCCTGCAATAATCCCCAGAAAATACCTGCTATGGAATCAATCAGGTAATTTCTTCTCATATGTTCGGGAAACTGATTTATATGAATCATAATTTCTAACTCTAGAAAAAGAATAAATATATTATTTTAACATAAAATACTAAAAAATCAACTTTTACAAATCAAGTTTTTTTTTGAACTTATAAGAAACTACGTTAATTTATAATTTTTTGCTGAATAGAACTGAATTAAATAAAAAAGAGCGGTCTTTCGACCACTCTTTTTTATTAGAACAGGTACAACTAATTCAATTCAAACCAGCTTCCAACCCTGACAGAGAAACCATCGGGTCTTACATCAGACAATCTGCGCCACCCGCTGGAATCATGGATAAAAATCTTATTTCTTTTCCCTTTAATACTGATGGAATAATTCTTATTGGCATCTCCGTCAGACTCTTTATGAAAATTCATTCCAAGTAAAGTACCCTTTATAAACATATCTTCCGGTGCTTCCGTTACTTCCTTTTTCTTTGATTTTATAGCTCCTCCAAGGGCTCCATCTTCTTTAAAATCTTCGATACATACGTCATCACTGGAATAAAGATAGCCATTTATATTATATTTGCCCTGTTCTGTAGTCTGTATATACAGATCATCATCTGAAACGGAGAGAATTTCATTGCTATTTATACCGTCATATACATATGCAATCTTGCCCTTAGAAATAATAGAACCTTTACCCGATACTTCTGTACCGAGCACTACATGGGAACCTGAATAAATATTCTTATCATTCAAATTGAATTTAGTATTAAGATTATAGGTTTTGCCGCCTATTTTATCTTCATAAGAAAAACCCATTATTCTGAAAATATTATCTGTAATCTTCGGTGATTTAGATGTTCCTACCAGGTCATCAAGACCGGTTTTATAATCGTCGGCACCCGGCGTACCACTTATATAAATATCATCTGTAAGCTCAAAGCCCAGGTCCACATCTACTGTATCCTTCTCGCCTGCTGTAGTAGTAGCAGTTGTTTTCAGACCCAGTTCATCTGAAGTATAATTGGTACCCTTTTTTTTAT
>CALARM010000473.1 GCA_937888925.1 uncultured Synergistia bacterium
CTTTCCGGCATGTTCGGCCTTAATTTTACTCAGGCCATATGGAAAGGCTGGTTATGCGCAGGCGTTCTTGAGAATTATCTTCTCTCAAGAAGACCTTACGAAAGGGAAAAAGGAAAAACAGACGAAGCCTATCTCAGGGCTATTGATATTCTCTCTGATGCACTTAAACATTTCGCCTCTCTTAATTATATATATGATGATAAAATAATAGAAGCTTTGAAAAAAGGTATTAAATTGATAAAATCGGTTCCTGCTGACATGAGTATAAAAAGACCGAAGATAGGAGTTTTCGGAGAATTTTTTACTGTTTTAAGCACCTGGGCCAATCAGGATTTATTCAGAAAGTTTGAGTCTATGGGTGTTGAAGTGTGCAGTAACGGACTCTTTACCCTGGTTAATTTCATGTCTTTTTTCTCCGAGCGTTATCATGAAGAGGAAATGAAAAATAAGGGTAACATGGCCGGTTATTATTACAATAAAATAAAGAAAAACTGGCTTTTATCATGGGCAAAAAGGATAGAAAAAGAACTCGATATTGACACTGATTATATAAGGCTTCTTCCAACGGAAAAGATGGTTCGTCATATCAGTTCTTTTATAAATCCCGATCTGGACCCTGTATCCACGACATATCTTGCGAGAGCAATAGATCTGGCAGACAGGGGAATAGCAGGTATAAATTACCTTATAGTTCTTAACTGTATGTTAAGCAATATGACTATTCCCATATTCAAGAGAATTCTCTCACGATATAATAACCTGCCTTTTCTGGCAACTCCCTATGACGGATTTAAAGAGACAAATACTGTTACGCGATTGGAGGCTTTTGTCCATCAGGCGAAGCTTTATTATGAGAAATACGGGAGTGAAAAGTGAAGGGGGAAGAGTGAAGAGTGAAGGGGGAAGGGTGAAAAGTGGAAAATGAAAAGTGAAATGTGAAAAATGAAGAGTGAAGGATAATATAACCGGTCACTGAACACGACTCACGACTCACGACTCACGACTCACGACTCACGACTCACGACTCACGACTTAAAAAAGAAAGGAACTTTATATGATAAACATTACAAAACTATCTCTTATAACACTGATACTTTTACTTTTAATATCCTCTGCATATGCGGGAAATTTTACCGTTATAAATCCCTATGACGGAGGAGGAACTGCCTGGTATAAAGGACAGCTTCACTGTCACACAGATAACAGTGACGGAAAAAATGACCCTGAAGAGGTGGTGGAAGCCTATAAGGAGGCAGGATATAATTTTATTGCCATTACCGACCATAACTTTATAACACCTGATCCTCTTGTAGAAGGTATAACCTTTATACCGGGTGTGGAAGAAACACTGAAAAGGCATCTTGTAGCCATCAATGTGGAAAAAAGATATGAAGGGAAAGATATTCAGGAATGCCTGGATTTTCATTTTAACGGTACCAGCATGATATTTATAGCCCATCCTGAATGGCGTAAACGTTATATCATGTGTTCAAAAGAAGTAAATTCTTATAGCAATTTTAATTTTATAGAGGTTTTTAATACCGGTATAGGCTATTCAGCAGAAGATCCATGGGATTTTCTTCTGAGTAATGGCAGGAAAATCTTTGCCCTTGCTACAGATGACTGTCATAATGTGAAAGGTAAAGGTTTTAACAGGGGATGGGTTATGGTCAGAGCAAACAGCGGCAGTAAAGAAGATATATTAAATTCCCTCAGAAAAGGCAATTTTTATGCATCTATAGGAAACGATATAGAAATAACAGTAGAAGGTGATACTATCATAGCAAAGAGCAGCAAGAAAAGCATTTTTGATTTTAGAGGGAAAAACGGAGAGATACTTAAAAATGACGGGAATGTAAATGAGTCAAAATATACCATCACAGGTGATGAAATGTATGTAAGAGTCAGAGCCTGTGCTGTTCCAGACGGTAATATGGCATGGAGTCAGCCGATTTTTATTCAAAAAATTTAACTCTCTCCCTGGTAAAGATTTCCCCCATCAATACTCATACATGGAAGATCTGACTTTTTTTCTATAATATTTTTCAGTTCTTCCCAGTTCTCTACATCTTTCCCGAATATTATATGTTCTCCATTACCTTCTACTATATATTTATTATCGGAAATACTGAAGCCAAAAGATGTAATATTATCCCAGGGAATTCTGGCTGAAACGAAAAAATTCTCCATTTTGATAAATTCTTTGTCTTCTATTATATACTGTCTGTCTTTATGCTTAATTGCACCTTTAAAGTGAAATAATAACAATACTACAAACACTGGCATAGTCAGAAGCATCACTTTTACGCCACATATTAACAGAAAGAAACATATTAAAAAAGCCATGAGTAAGAAATATAAATTCATATTGCCAGAACTGCTATCTGTGCGAAATGTTACAGGATTTTTTTTACTTATATGTTTTTTGTGGGGTTTTTTACTCATCATGGAAGATGTTTTTATTTCATGTTCTTCCACTGTCTTTCTTACACCGGATATGCCTGTTTTAAGAAGCGGCATTTCTGCCCTGCCGTAAATCTCATTGCTTAATATTTTAAGAGGTGACATGGATTTTAATAAAGGATTCGGTTTATAAATCTTTTTCAAATTTTCATTCAGTTCTTCAGGACTCAATCTGTTATCAGGTTTTAATTCTGTAGACCTTTGTATTATATTACACAGTTCGTCACTTACAGAATTATTGAAATTTTTTATATGAGGAAGGTTGTGAATATTAAGGGAAGGGTCATAAAGGGTAAGGGCTTCATGGAGTGTAACACCTAAAGAATAGACATCTGATTTAACAGAACTTTCTCCTCTGTACTGTTCAGGCGGTGCATAGCCGGGAGAGCCGAGTTTCATGGTATCTTTTTTTTCAGGAGTATAGTTTCTTGCTATGGTGAGATCGATAAATTTAACGTGCCCTTCTTCCGTAATTATTATATTTGCAGGTTTTATATCTCTCAGTATTACAGGTTTACTTCTTGAAGTAAGGTATACAAGAAGTTCGCTTATGAGGCATGCCAGTTCCACTGCAGTATCTTCAGGAAGTGGTTTCTTTCTTTCTTCCATAATCTGCAGAAGATTTTTCCCCGATATGAATTCTACGACTATAAAATATTTCCCCTCTTCCCGGAAACAGTTATATGCTTTCGGTAAAAGAGGATGGGCAAGGACAGAGAGAAGTTCATATTCTCTTTTAAACATGGTTATATATTGTTCCTGAAAGGAATCATATTCAGGTGAAAGAATAAGCTGTTTAATGGCATATTCTTCTCTGCCGAGTTTCCCTCTGTATACAATACACTGGCCCCCCTGGCCCACTTTCTCTATAATTTTATAGGGAGCATGTTTAAATTTATACCCCGGTGTTAATTCATCCATAATAGGTGAAAGATCTCTTTCACGCATCACGCGTCACGATTTTATTTATCCTTTACAACGAGCACCCTCTCATCGGAATTTCCCTTTACATGTGGATTATACATCATTTCCGCACGGGCAGGCAACGCATGGTATATACCGGGTGTCTCAGCCCTCAGGGTATATACAATTTCTGCATGGCCACCCTTGAGAT
>CALARM010000474.1 GCA_937888925.1 uncultured Synergistia bacterium
CAAATGATATAAGGCAAATTATTTTTCTTCGTAAGAGCCTGTCAGGCAGAAGCTTATAAAATGGTTACTAATTTACCTGGTGCGGTAATAAGGAACATAAGCTAAAAGCTAATAGCTTTTTGAGCCTTAAATAATTTTATTCAACTATGTAAGAAATTATAATCTTTAAAAAAGTGCAAAACTATAGTAACAGAAATAAAAACAGTAACTAAAAATAACAATATATTCAAACATGAGTTACACATTTTGTCATCACGAGGAGCGAAACGACGAAACAATCCCGCCTGGTTCTAATGTAATGAAGAAGAGCAAACAAAAATTACCAGAATAAAAAAATCCTGGTAATCCACTAAATCCCATTAATCCCGGTTCATTTTTCGACAATGGTCAATCCCATTTTATCAATAGCTTTTCTGGCACGTCTTATTGAATTGTAATCCTTATCTGAGGCATCTATATATCCTTTTATTTTTAATATATCAAGGACAACTTTTGTCTCTTCTTTATCAGCATTAAGTTTAAGAAAAGCTTCCTTTATTTTTTTTACCTGTTCTGAAGGCATATTTGCCCTTACGGTAATAGGAGCTGTCGGTATAGCATCAGATTCCGATATGACTATAACATCACCGAGGCGTTTATCTATGGCTTTTGTAAAAGCATAATTTGATATGCCGGCTCCATCTACATAACCGTTATATACAGCCAGAAAAGCAGAATCATGATTGCCTGTAAACCTGACCTCTGAGAAAAACTTCAAATCCTTGACTCCTGCATCGGCAAGCATTAAAACAGGCAGAAGATAACCTGACGTAGACTCTCTGTCAGTAAAAGCAAATTTTTTCCCTTTAAGCTGGGATATCTTTTTTATACCACTGTCTTTTCTTACAATAATATAACTCTTGTAAAAAGGTGATGATGCAGAGAGAGGCATTGGCTTTACAAGGGCATAGGCTCCTGATTTATCATGAGCTTTTATATAGACAAGGGGGCCTGTATTGGCAAAATCTATTTCTCCGCCGCCCAGTCCGTCAATAATTTCTTTATAGGATTTCTTTATTTCAAGATTAACAGGTATACCGGTTTGTTCTGCAATATAATCGGCAAGAGATTGAAAAGCTTCTATAAGTTTCAATTCACTTTCATATGGTATACAGGCAAAAACCAGAGGTTTCTGACCTGCATCGACTGAAGGGGATTTTACTGATTCAGGAGATGAAACCGGTATGGGAGTATTTGTTACCCTCCCATTCTTACAGGATGGTAGACACATAATCAAAAAAAGAAGAAAGAACACTGAAAATTTCTTATTCATTAAAACATCTCCCGCTTATATTTTTTTTACCCGGTGCTGTCGGCATTAATTACGCCTATGCCACTATATTCATCACATAGAAAATTATATTTCGTTAGCACGACAGGAAATTCCTCTTTAACAGGTATAAATAAATAAGCCCTTTGAGGGCTTATTTATTTATACAGAGAGCTTATTTTTGCATAACACTATTTCTTTTCCGATTTTCCTTCGCCATCTTTTTTCTTCTCTTCTTCAGGAAGAATGTTGGAAAACATTTTCAATTCATCGAGTCCGTTAATAACATTAGCTTCACCGTATTCGGAAAAATACTCATGAGGGCCAAAGATCGGTATATTAATAGTATTGACCTTTTCCTGCTGTAACACTACAGGTTTATCTGTAAGCACCCTGTCAAGTGCTTCAAAAGAACTTATTTCTTCACCTACAAGAGCACTTTTACCGCCCTTTATGCCACCTGCTATACCGGCTCCGAGGCCACCTGCAGCAGCAGCAGCAGCTATACCGTTAAGTCCGAGTAATGCAGAAGAAGCCAGCTTTTGTGCAACAATGCCGCTGACACCTCCTATTATTGCTCCCACTCCTGCTCCAACTAAAGCCCATGTAGTTCCTTTAGAGAAGGTTCCTTTTATAACTCTCCAGACTTTGCCATCCTCTTCATTTTTCATAATCTTCCACGGGTAATTACTTCCTACTGTCTGAATAAATTTACTCATATTTTTCGCTGCTTCACTTACATTGTTTCCCTTCGATACAGGTATATCGGAATCATACAATTCGGTAAGAAGTTTTAATTCGCCGAAATTATGAATTGCCACAGGAGCACCGAAAGCAACTTCATGACCTGCAGGTTTTGCCACAATATTTGCATTCTTTGCAAATTCGGTGGCAGCTACGACAGAGGCAGCGCCGGGTGCAGCCACACTTGCCACAGTGGCAAGAGCAGTGGGAGAAAGGTCAAGCTTCTTTACCCTCATAGGCTGCATCAGAATCTCCTCTCCGTTAGAAAGTCTTCTGGCAGCTTCCATCAGGGAAATATCTTTGCCTTTATCTCTGAAACCACCGGGCTTTTTGAGTCTCCACGGATAGCCTGCATTAAGACATTTTTCCGTAAAATAACCGAGCATCTTAAAGCCGTCTTCTTTTGAAATATTGGAATAGGCTTCGGAAGAATCCAGGTGGAGTTGAAGTTCACCTTTCAGGCCTGTCCTGTTTTTAATCTGTTCTATCTGTTTTTCCGTCTGATCATTTTTCTTCTTTAATTCCTGAAGAGTTACTGCCATATCAGAAAGCTGCTTCTGTAATTTAGCAACCTCACCGTCATCCGGTTTCACAGTAACTGTATCCTGAGGATTTATGCTTTCAGTTTTTTCATCTTTATTGGTAAACTCGATCTCGATCTTACCTGTTACAAGACGGGAAGGAGAAGAGTTGTTAATCTTCATTAAATTTCTACCTCCTTATTTATTACCGGTCTTTTCAAAATTTTCTTCCGGCAATATCTTAGAAAATAACTTGAGCTGTTCTGCTCCTGTAATTACATTCTGTTCCTCATAATCTTTTAAATAATTAATTGTTCCCAGTACAGGTATTCCTATTCCCCTTAGTTCCTGTTTCTGCAAAATAACAGGTTTATCTTTTAAAACTCTGTCAAGGGCTTCAAAAGCATTTATATCTTTTCCCTTTTTGACTTCTCCGGCACCCCTCATAAGTCCGAGAGTACCTGCTGCTGCTCCTGTAACTATACTGGCTCCGGCAGCACCCATCCATCCGATTGCATGAGAGGATATATTCTGTATCAGAGCACCGCCGACTCCACCTATTACAGCTCCTGCTCCCATTCCGCAAAGAGCCCATATGAGTCCTTTTTTAAGAGAACCTTTTATTATATCTCCCGTTTTTATATCATTATCATTTTTCAGGATCCTCCAGGGAAGATTGGAACTGCTGGCCATAAGAAATCTGGATAAATCATTGGCAGTTTTGCTTTCTTTATTTTTTGCAGAAACACTTGATGCAGGATCATATAAATCTTTGAGTAATTTCAACTCACTGAGATTTCTGATATAAACAGAAGGACCCAGCTTAATTTCATGTTTCATAGAATTTGTAGTGGAAAGATACATCATAGAAGACAGAAGTGCAGATTGAGGATTTGCTACACTTGCAAGGACTCCCAGTTCTGAAGCAGATAGATTAACATCCATTCTTCTCGTAGGTTCCATGATAATTTCTTCGCCTCTGGAAAGTCTTTCCACTGCCTGAAGTGGATTAATTTTTTCCATTTTGCCATCTGCAGATTTCTTAAAAAGTTTCCAGGGGTAACCTTCTTTATATCCTTTTTCTACAAAATACCCGATAATTTTAAAGCCATCTTCCATGGTAATATTTTTATATGCATCGGTATTTACAAGTGATTGAATCGTATGATTTACCTCAGAACCTCCCGATGTTTCAAGTCCTTCTGTATTCTGTTCAGGAGATGTCACGTCTGTGCTGTCTTTCAATGTAGATTTAAGTGT
>CALARM010000475.1 GCA_937888925.1 uncultured Synergistia bacterium
ATTTTTCTTCGTAAGAGCCTGTCAGGCAGAAGCTGATAAAATGGTTACTAATTTATCTGGAGCGGTACTCAGTAGCCGGAGGATTACAATAAATGGACTTACACAGACGGGATTTCCTAAAAAAAGCAGGGAAAGCAGTTCTCACAGGAGCAGGATGGACTGCCGTTTCTTTATTCGGACTGAATTCTGCCGGATGCGAAGGGTACGGCTGGTGTACGAGCAGTTGTACAAACTGTACATCTTACTGTAAAAACTGCACCGGTTGCACAGGATGCACGAGTTCCTGTACGTCAACATGCACATCAGGTACAGGAAGCACAGGAATTAAAACAAAAATTCAGATCTTACTTTCCGGATGGGGATTTATAAATAATGGCACATACAAAGTCACGGCTAAAAGTGAAAGCCAGGAAATACTCAAAGATACGGATGATACCTCTTTCGGTCAGTGGTCAGGCGCTCATGATTTCCAGGGAATCCTTACAGTGGAACATAAATCTTCCGAGCAAATTTCCCTGGAGGTAAAAAGGGATATCATAGCAGATCCGAAACTCACGGAAAAAGTCACGAAAACCTTCACTACCTCTTCTACAACTTATAATATTTCTATTGATTATTTTCCCGTTGGAGTATATTTCAGTGTCAAAAGTAATGTTACAAATACTCCTGTAGGTACGGTAAATGTTACAATAAAAGACGAATCCGGCAATACTGTAGTATCTGATATTACAGATACAAACGGATTGATAAAATTTTATGTAACAGATCCGCTTAATACTTATCCTCTGAAAACATCCACATCATATACTGCATTTTTCAGCAGAAACGGATTTTCAGATGCCACTCAGTCTTTTAATATACAGACAGATTCGTCAGGTGTGGCAGTGAGTTCTGCCTTTGTTGTATATATGAGTCCAGTAGCGTAATGAGTGATGCGTGGTGCGTATTTCAGGGCGTTTAATTAAACGCCCCTACTCACTTTTCACGACTCACAACTCACGATTTCTCTTCACTCTTCACACACTTTTCCATAAAACTATTAAACAGCGGATGACCTTCCAGAGGCCGGCTTTTAAATTCGGGATGGAACTGAACTCCCACAAAAAATGGATGGATTTCTTCAGGCAGTTCAAGTATTTCAACAATATCCCCGTGAGGAGATGTACCTGAAAATACAAGGCCTCCCTGTTCAAGTGTTTCTTTATAAGAAGAATTAAATTCATAACGGTGTCTGTGACGTTCGGATATATAATCTCTTCCATAGGCTTTATGAACAACAGTTCCTTCTTTAAGGACACAATCCCACTGACCGAGTCTCATAGTACCGCCGTATTCTTTATTCAGCAGTTTTTTTGCCTGATCAGGCATTTCATGAATAAGAGGAATTGGAGTATTGCAGTTAATCTCCGTCGTGTCTGCCTCAGACATACCGCAAACATTACGGGCAAATTCTATAGCGGCAAGCTGCATACCGTAACAGAGTCCCAGATATGGTATTTTATTTTCCCTGGCATACCTTATACCATGATAGATTCCGTCTATCTTTTTCTCTCCGAAACCTCCCGGCACAACTATACCGGCGAGATCTTTAAGGAGGTTTTCAGATCCTTCTTTTTCTATTCTGTCACTGTCTATCCATTTTAATACAGGTTTACAGTTATGGTACCAGCAGGCATGTTTCAGAGCTTCTATAACAGATATATATACATCACTCAGAAGGTAGCCTCCTCCTACATCGAAATATTTGCCTATGAGTCCTATGTTTAATTCTCTCCCTGCAGAGCTTATTTTATTTATCAGTTCTGTCCATCTGGTAATATTTACGCTTGTAAAAGGACTTAATTTCAATTTATAAAGGACTTTTTCCGCAAATCTCTGTTCTTCAAACAAGAGGGGGATTTCGTAAATACTGCTCACATTGGGATTTGCTATGACATCTTCAAAGGTTACATTGCAGTAAAGGGCTATTTTCTTTTTTCTTCCTTCATCAAGTGTTCTGGCGCCTTCATATCTTCCCACTACAAAATCAGGTCTTATGCCTCTTTCATTCAACAGACGGACTGACTGCTGTATGGGTTTTGTTTTCATTTCTCCCAGATATTTCGGAACAGGCAGATAGGCAACATGGATATGAAGAACATCATCGGGGTATTCCAGCTTTAAGAGTCTGCATGCTTCGAAAAATATATCATTTTGATATTCCCCTACAGTTCCTCCCATTTCTGCAATAACAACATCTGCTTTCTGTTCTTCTCCGAGAGATTTCAG
>CALARM010000476.1 GCA_937888925.1 uncultured Synergistia bacterium
CCATCCATAAGGATATACCTGTAAGAATAAAAGAAAAAGCAGTATTGGCTGACATAGGACTGAAACTATGGTGAAAAGACATAAAGATATTGAATTTCCAGGTGAGGAAAACAAAAATACCTGTAAAAAAAACAGAAAAGGCTATAATTTCTGAAATTTTCTTTAATAAATTTTCATATGATTGTCCTCTGACAACCGGTTCGTTAAGTTTTTCCATGTAAGACTACAAACATTTCTAATTACCGCAAAGTGTTACGATTCTCTTATAAAGTTTTACGCCTGAATATAAATATTTCATTTTTCAGCCATTCGATCCAGTCATCAAAACCTTCACCTGTTTTACTGGAAAGTGGTAATAGTCTGGATTTAGGATTAATTTTGATAAACTCTTTTTTTAATCTTTCAAGATCATAATCGACATAAGACATGAGATCAATTTTATTTAGAATCAATAAATCTGACATCTGAAATACAGGAGGGTATTTTAGAATTTTATCGTCCCCTTCCGTTGTGCTGGTCAGAAGTACTGTAACGTTCTCTCCCAGCTTATACCCTGCAGGACATACAAGATTACCGACATTTTCTATAAATATTACATGAATTGTTTCAAGATTCAATTTTTCAAAGGATTTTTGTATCATAGCGGCATTCAGATGACATCCTCTGCCTGTATTTATCTGAACGACCTGAACACCAAGTTTTTCTATCCTCAGAGCATCTACGTCAGAAGCAAGATCACCTTCTATGACGGCAACCGGTATATTATCTTTAATTCTTCTGATAGTTTCTTCTAAAAAAGTAGTTTTCCCTGCTCCGGGAGAAGCCAGTAAATTGACGACATATATCGATTTCCCATCAAAGTGTTTTCTGTTCTGTTCCGCTATCAGATTATTTGCATTCATAATATCTGTCATTACAGGTACAATCATAATTCTATCTCCATATCTTCTAATAATATTTCCTGCCCCGATAGTAATGTTACATCTATACTGTTACAAACCGGACAGACCATAACAAGATCCTTTAGTGTCGATTTACTGTTACATGATGTACATTCAATTTCCGGATCAGATTTTACAAAATCCAGCGATGCTTCGCTCGCTATTGTATTTTTGCTGAATTCATCAAAATAAAATTTAAAACATTCACTATCTACCATGCTCATTGAGCCGAGCTTCAGTTTCAAAGAAATAATTTTTTTTGAACCATATTTTTCTGCCTCTTTAAGAGCAATAGAAAGCATGTCCTGTGTAAGAGATAATTCATGCATGGTAATTTATTTCCTCTAAGACCTTCTCTACAGCCAGAGGAACTGTTTCCTTTACAGAAGAAGATACTTCCATAGAAAAATTATTCTCCACATGACCTATCTCTATACCAATCAATATGATATTCTCTGTTATTCTATCAGGATAAAGCATTAATCCTATTTTCAACACTTCTGCAATACCAAGTTGATGAAGAGAAATAATATTACCTCTGCTCATAGCTTCAATATCTTTACCTTCCAGCCTGTAAAGGACTCCTTTCCTGTTTCCCGTTGCAACTGCATCTATTACTATTACTTTATCTATATCCATAAAATAATCCAGAAGATCGATACCGGAAATTCTTCCTTCTATAAGCTCTACGTCAGAGAGAGAAAGTTTTTTTAATTCCTCTATAACCAGCAGGGCAACTCCGTCATCACCGGCTATTATATTGCCACATCCTATAACCCGTGTATTCATTAATTAACTCCGTAATGTGATGCGTGATGCGTGTTTTCACCGGGTAATGGGTGACCACAGGGGGCCACCCCTACTATTCACTTTTCACTTTTCACTCTTCACTACTCAAGTTCTTTTATATATTTTTCCGCTTCCTCTTTATGTTTACCATCAGGCTCTAATTTCATATATTTTTTAAAATGAACAAGAGCTTTAAATATTTTCTGTTGTTCTTTACAGATTAATCCAACCAGGAAATGAGTGTCTCCATCTGAAGGATTTAGCCTTAAAATCTCCAGATAAGTATTAAAAGATGATTCCAGATCACCTGATTTATAATATAGCTCTCCAAGTCTATCAAGCAATAAAGTATCTTCAGGACTTTTTACCAGCGCAAATCTGGTTTCTTCTATAAGTTTCCTGTTCTCTTCAACCTTCTTATCTTCAATCTTCTTTATTTCCTTTTTATCTGACAAACCTTCTTCTTCCATTACATCAGTTTCTTTAAATATTCTCGTTTTATATTTAGATTGACTATCGTCATCATGACCTTCAAGCTCTTTTATATAATATTCGGCTTCTTCTATCAATAAACTCTCTTTATCTACTTTTTTACATAATCTGAAATGACGCAGGGCTTTTAAAATATGCTTTTTATCCCTGTAGATCAAACCAAGATTAAAATGAGCCTGTGAGGATTCCTGATTCAATTCAAGAGCTCTTCTGTATAGAGAAGCAGATTTCTCTAAATCACCTTTTTCATAATAAACCATGCCGAGTTTATTATGAAGACCATCGTCATCAGGAGAACGTTCAAGTAACTTCTGATAATAAACCACCTTTTCCTCGAACGATTTCTTCTCTATCTGTTCAATTACCTCCGGCGGAGAAATACCCTCGCCTTTCTCTTCAATTTTTTCTTCTTTCCCCGGTAATGTTTCCTTCTCAGGTATTCTTTCTTCTTTCAAGGTTCTTTTTTCTTTTACCGGTATTTCTTCTTTTTTTGCCGGTATTATTTCTTCCTTTACGGGTATTCTTTCTTCTTTTTCAACTTTTTCCTCTTTTCCGCTTCTTTCTTCTTTTCCCGGCAGTTTTTCTTCTTTTTCCGGTGATTTCTCTTTTTTCCTATGGGTATCATCACGGGAAATTTCCACTTCAGCATTCAGACTGTTCCATTTTTCAATAAGAATTTCTATATATTTTCTGGCTTCTTCTGCAAGTCCCGCACTGGATGCAAAGGCTATACACTCATTTAAATGTAATAAAGCCTCATTAATTTTATATTCATTTTTTGCCTCTTTTTGAGTATCAAATTCATGTATAATAAGTCTGGCTATATTCATATGGGCTTCAGAACAGGTTGGATCTACTTCAAGAGCCTGTAAAAAATGTTTCATACCAGATTCATAATTACTCTTCCTGACATATGTCTCTCCTGCATCATTGTAACATAGTGCAACATGAATTACTTCATCTGCTTTATCCGGATATAGAGATTTCTGATAATTCCATGTTTCTATTTTCTGAATGGATTTATCTATTATCATCTTCATACTGATACTGAAGGTTCCTTCTTTTTTTCTTGCATCCTTAAGATATTCAATTGCTCTGTCATTACCTGACTCTCCAAGTGCTATAACGGCATATTTTCTAATCTGAGAATTTTCATCTTTCAACATTTTCAGAAGATAAGATAAAGATTCTTTATATTTAACTCTGGCCAGAATATCCAGAACAGCAAGCTTCACAGAAAGTTCACTGTCTTTTAATCTATTCATCAAAGGTAAAAAAGCCTGATAGTCTTTATGATTTCCAAGTAAAATAACAGCTTCTTTCCTTATGACAGGATCAGAATCGTCAAGCATATCGATAAGTGTGGATAAAACTCGTGTATCTTTACTGTTTGACACGCTATTAAGGGCTTCCAGCCTGATTTTTTGACCGGGAGATTTTAGCTGTACAAGAAACATATCAAACTCATTGAAGGTTTTTGTACTATATATATTTTGTTCTGTCTTATCATCATATGACAGTTCTTCAACAGGTTTTTCTTCCATTGCAGGTACTGACGGTAATTTTCCCATCGGACTGCCGCATTTTTCACAGAAGTTTGCCTTTATATTATTTACACTTCCGCATTTAGAACAGGTTTTACCTTCTTCAATATCTTTTACTTCTTCCCTGGCAGTCTCCGTTTCTGCCGGTAATTCTATAACAGAAGTTTTTTTTCTGGAAGACCAGGCTTTCAGCAGTAAATGGCTTGCATCAGGAGAAATTGGTATTCCCCCTGCAAAAGCTTTTTTAATGGATTTTTCCAGTTCTCCCCAGTAAGTATCATTTTTCAGTATATACCCTGCCGCACCTGCTTCAAAACAATCAAAAAAGTCCTCTTCTTCAAGATAGGCAGTTACTATAATAACTCTGGTAAGAGGTGAAAGACTTAAAATTCTTTTTGTAGTTTCTATACCACCCATATTGGGCATTTTCAGATCCATTAAAATAACATCAGGCTTTTCCTGAAGAGAAACAACTTTCTCCACACCTTCCCTGCCATCTCTGGCATATCCGATAAATTCAATTCCTTTAAAAAACTTTACCATATCATTAAAAGCATTGCACATATCGATTTCATCATCTATAAGCATAACTTTTATAGGTTTTTCTCCCAGAACTGAATTCTGTTCAGCCAGTTCCTTATCTTCAATTATAAGCCTTGTAGTGCTGTATTTAACTTCATCTGACTCTTCGAAGTTTTTCTTGTATGCTTCCAGAAGATGGTGTTTTAAAGCCCTGGCATCACTGTATCTATCTTCCATCTCATACTCAAGACATTTCATTACAATATCTTCCATATCGGGAGATATATCAGGTATAATTTCACTGAGAGGTTCAAAATTAAAAGTTTCATCAGGAAGTTCACCTGTCAGAAGTTCATACATAGTAGCTCCGAGAGCATAAATATCACTTCTTACTTCAGGTGATGCTTCATATTGTTCCGGTGGTGCATAACCATCTGTTATAACAACTTCATCCAGAATTCCCGAGGATATAAAAGAAGCTGCTCCAAAGTCTACGAGCATTATGCGTCCATCTACATCTCTTACTATTATATTTGCAGATTTAATATCCCCATGAATAATAGGAGGTTCCTGACTGTGTAAATATTCAAGAACGCGGCACATCTGTATGGCCCATTCCAGAACCTGCTTTTCCGGTATAACTTTCTCTTCAGACTCTTCTAAAATAACTTCAAGATCTTTGCCTTCTATATAATCCATTACAAGATAACATACATCTTTTTCGGTAAAATAATCTGTTACACATGGAAGACCGGGATGACGTAAACTGGCAAGCATTTCAGCTTCTTTTTTAAAAGGTTTTAATATGGCGTTCCGTTCTTTCTCAGGTAAATCAGAAAGTCCATTCTTGCAGATTCCTTTTATGGCACACAATTTATTCAAACTAAGGTCATAGGCAAGAGAAATAGAGCCCATTCCGCCTTCACCTAACAGCGAAAGTACTTTATATCTGCCTTTAAGAACCTTTTTTTCATCTTTTTTCTCTGAAATTTTCAGAAAACAGCCGCAATTCTTACAAAATTGAGAATTAGCCGGGTTTTCTTTATAACATTCCGGACAGATCATTTATATCACCCTGATTATATTTTACTCTGTGGCCTATGTTCTGCCACTTATTACCCAGAAATAACACATCTAAATCCTTTAGAATGATCGCTATTATCAGGAATAAGGCGATATCTGTTAGTAACTCTCAGATAATTGGGATAATTTGTCCATGAGCCTCCCCTGAGAATTTTTTCAATCCCGATGTCAGGACCGGCAGGATTTGTCACGGGAGAATCCATATAGGTTCCATACCAGTCATTACACCATTCCCACACATTGCCGGACATATCCATTACTCCGTAAAAACTTGCACCATCAGGATATTTATCTACAGGAGTAGTGGTATTGATATTACTGAAACGACTGTTACATTTATTTATATCCCATTCATTACCCCATGGCCAGCATCTGCCATCTGTTCCTCTTGCTGCCTTCTCCCATTCTGCCTCCGTGGGGAGCCTTTTTCCTGCCCAATCTGCATAAGCTCTGGCATCTTCCCATGTTATATTAACTACAGGATGATTATCTTTATCAGAACTGTAATATTTATAAAAATCTCCCTGAGGTTTATAGTCAGTATCTTTAATAAATTTTATATATTGCTCATAAGTGACAGGTTTTTTATCGATATAATAATCGCCTAAATATACTTTATGTTCAGGCATTTCAACTTCAAACCAGCTTAATTTTGCCCCTTTGTAATATTCTCTGGCTTCCTGCAGGGCATAATATATTTCTTTCTCAGAACTGCCCATAGTAAACTCTCCTGCCGGTATGAGTATCATATCAGACTGATCAACAGGATAAACAAGCAAAGCAGGTTTCTTTGCTATTTCAATCTTTATTCTGTCTTTCTCTGGCTCCAGCTTCTTTTTAGCTTCATTAAGTTTTTTCTTATTTTCTTCATCAAGTAACTTTCTCTCTTCAATACGTTTTTTAGTCTGTTCTTCAATTAATTTTCTGTCTTCTTCTGTTACTGATGCTTCCTCTTCTTCTATTACGGGACCAGCTTTTTTCTCTTCTTCCCTGAGTTTCTTCTTTTCTTCAATCTTCTTTATCTCTTCATCCAGTCTTCTTCTTTCTTCTTCCCTTTTCTTCTCTTCATCTTCTTCTAACGTTCGTGCTTC
>CALARM010000477.1 GCA_937888925.1 uncultured Synergistia bacterium
TATAACATCTCTTGTAACAGGATGGAATCATGTTGAAGAACTGAATAAAAGAGAAGTGGCACTTATAGAGAAAACAGAAGAAATCGAGAGGTTTTTTACTATTTCTCTGGATCTCCTGTGTATTGCCGATATGGATGGCTATTTTCACAGATTAAATAAAAGCTGGGAAAAAACTCTCGGATATACTGTTGAAGAACTTCAGAATAAAAGGTTTCTGGATTTTATTCATCCAGAAGATATGGAAAAAACTATGTCAGTTATAAAAGAGCTGGCTTCAGGGCGGGAAGTTTTAAATTTCACAAACAGATATCTCTGTAAAGACGGCTCTTGCCGATGGATTGAATGGCGTTCGGTTCCATACAAGAGAAAACTTATATATGCTGCTGCCAGAGATATTACAGAGAGAAAAAAAGCTGAAGAAGAACTTAAAGCAGCAAAGGAAGCTTCTGAAATAGCAAACAGAGCAAAGAGCAGGTTCCTTGCCAGTATGAGCCATGAAATAAGAACTCCTATGAACGGCATAATAGGTATGGCTGAACTGGCTCTTACAACATCTCTTACGGAACGTCAGGGAAATTACCTGGAAAATATTAAATACTCTGCCTACTCACTCCTTCATATTATCAATGATATTCTCGATTTCTCAAAAATCGAAGCAGGGAAACTTGAAATTATTAATGAGCTATTTAACCTCTATGAACTGATGGAAAGAGTAACCAGTATTATCGTAACAAAATGTGAAGAAAAGAGTATTGAGCTTCTCTATAAAATCGACAGTAATGTTCCTGCAATACTCTCCGGTGACGAAGGGCGTATCAGACAGATACTGATTAATCTCCTGGGCAATGCAGTTAAATTTACAGAAGAAGGAGAAATCCTTGTTACGGTAAAGAAATCTGATACATCAGAAAGTAACATAATCAATTTAATTATATCGGTACATGATACAGGAACCGGTATAGCGCCGGAAAAACAGAACATTATATTTGACAGCTTTACTCAGGTAGATATTTCCAGACGTCTCGAAGGAACAGGTCTCGGGCTTACTATATCAAAAAATTTAGTTCATATAATGGGAGGAAATATTTCAGTAACGAGTGAGCCGGGAAAGGGAAGTATCTTTACTGTTGAAATACCACTGAAGGTGTCAGAAGAACAGCCGAAAAAAATATTTGAGAGAATCCCTGTAAAAAAAGTTCTTATAATTGATGACAATGAAACAAACCTTATGATTATGAAGGATATACTTTCAGGCTGGAATATTGAAGCAGAAATAGCTTCAGATGGCATAGAGGGGTTACATAAAATTAAGTCTTCAATAAAATCGGGAAATCTTTTTGATACAATTATAGTGGATATGATTATGCCATTCATGGACGGTTTTACTGTAATCAACCATATAAAAAAAGAAATAAAAATTCAGAATGAACCTGTTATATTGATGTTGCCTTCTTCTTTTCATGGGAAAGAGAAGCTTGAAGAGTCAGGGACTGATTTATATCTGATAAAACCTGTTAATATGGAAAAGGTTTACGAAGTGCTTGTTAAGGCATCCTCTTCTTCACTGCAGAATATAAAAAATAAAGAAGAGGGTAACAGGGCACAGGAAAAATCATATAAAGGCAATATTTTAGTTGCCGAAGATAACAGTATTAATATGATGATTATCAGCGAAATCATCTCAAAAACAGGTTTTACTGTTCTTGAAGCTAAAAATGGCAGAGAAGCTTTTGAAAAATACAAAAAAAATGAATGTAACCTCATATTCATGGATATCCATATGCCCGAAATGGATGGTTTTGAAGCAACAGAAAAGATAAGAATATTTGAAGCAGGAAAAAAACATACACCTGTTATCGCTCTTACAGCAGATGCAATGAAAGGTGACAGAGAAAAATGTATTGAAGCAGGTATGGATGATTATATATCAAAGCCCTACAATCAGAAAAAAATTATAAATACAATAAAAAAGTTTTCACGGAATATAATTTCCTGTGATACAGAAAACCATAATCACAGGAACATATGTATTTTCAATAAAGACATATTGATTGAAAGGTTAGGTAATAATATTGGCCTCTATCGTAAAATTATCCTTCAAACTTTACAGCAGTTGCCGGAGAATATAGTGGTTTTAAAAAAAGAAATTAAAAACCGTAATTTTAAAGAAATATTTTATCAGTCTCATACGATAAAAGGTATCTGTTTCAATATTGAAGCAGGGAAATTAGCAGATACTGCAGAAAAAATAGAAGAAGAGTCAATGAAACATGGTTCCATAGAAAAGATAGAAGATTTGACAATGTCACTTGAAAAAGGTTTTGAAGAATTAAAGGATGAAATAAGAAAAATCGGAGATATAGAGGAAGAAATAACTGTAAAGAATGAAGAGAATACCGGTATTCCACATCAGGAAGTCATAAAAAAATTATATTCTTTTGCCGAAGGTGGAGACTGGAAAGGTCTGAAAGAAGAATTAAATAGAATTAAAGAATACACTCTATTTTATAATTCCGTAAAAGAACTGGCCGATAGTTTTGAGATAAACAGACTTATAGAAAAATTGAAAACATATATATTTATATGAGAGTCGTGAAGGGTGAAGAGAAGAAGGTAAATAAATATGAACGATAATATTATTTCGAAGTCAAAAATTCTCA
>CALARM010000478.1 GCA_937888925.1 uncultured Synergistia bacterium
AGAGATTAAAAGAAAAGGGTGTTATAGAAATAGCTCCTCTGGCTTTTATGCGTGGCAGAAGCCTTAATTCATCTTTTATTATATTAGATGAAGCTCAAAATACATCTTCCGAACAGATGAAGATGTTTTTAACAAGGCTGGGATATGGTTCCAGAGCTGTTATTACCGGCGATATAACTCAAATTGATCTTCCTTCCGGTTGCCGTTCCGGACTCATAGAGGCACAGTATATTTTAAATTCTATAAAAGGCATAACCTTTTCTTATTTTAATGAACAGGATGTCGTTCGTCATGAATTAGTAAAAAAAATAATAAAAGCTTACGAAAATAAAGAAAAGGAAACTGAAAGAACATAGTAATTTCGTAACAATCTGGAGATAAAGAAGGAAAAGAGGTAAGTAAAATATAATTATCTATTATGAATATAATCATAGAGGATAAACAACATTTAATAACAGTACCGGAAGATTTTTTTTGTGAGATAAGTAAGATAATACTTGAAGGAGAGGGAAAAGGTTTAAATTTTGAAATAAGCTTTTTACTGGTAAATAATCAAGAAATACAAGAACTTAACTCTACTTACAGAAAGATAAATCAACCTACTGATGTCCTTTCCTTTCCTATGTGGGAAGAAAATGATATTCCATTACCGGGTATAGATAATTTACTGGGCGATATAGTTATTTCCACAGATAAAGTCATAGAACAGGCAAAAGAGCATGGACACAGTCATAAAAAAGAAATTGCAATGCTTGTAATTCATGGCATCCTTCATCTTTTTCATTATGATCATATGGAAGATATAGATGAAGAAAAAATGAAAGAAAGAGAAAAACTTTATCTTGATAAAGTAACCGATTTATAGCCGATGACTGGATGCCATTACAGGAGGAATGCATTTTGGAATCCCCTTTATCAGTAGATATACCGGTTTTATCTCTTCTGGGGCAAACGGAATTTTCTTATCCTGAAATAGAGATTCTTGCCAGAATTGTAATTATTTTTATTTTAATTATACTGGGAGGATGCCTTTCTGCAACAAATCTTGCATTGTCTTACCTGAGTAAAGTGAAAGTAAGAGAGTTAACAGAAAAAAATATCAATGGAAGCCATATACTTCATAGGCTCATAGATAGAAGATCCTATTCTTTAACAACACTGGTAATAGCCAACCTTCTGGTAATTTTAACAGCTGATAATATTACACATGATACAATAGATTACTATACAAAAATGAAGTCTTACGAAATTTCTATTATTACAACTATTATTATGTCAGTGATGATTTTATTTTCAGGAGAGGTAATTTTTAGAACCATAATTACTTATAACATTGAAAGATTTTCTTTATCTATAGCAAGAACTATTGAAATTATGTATTTTATTTTATATCCTGTTTCCTGGATGTTGATAAATATTTCCAATTTTACAGGAAAATTACTCGGTATAAATGTAGAACATCCTTATAAACAGTTCATAACGCAGGACCATATTCGTCTTCTTGTAGAAGAAGGTGAGGAACAGGGAGTTTTTGAAGAACAGGAAAAAGAAATGATTCATAGTATTATCTCTTTTGGAGATACTATAGCCAGAGAAATTATGATCCCGAGAATTTCAATGATCTGTATTGAAGTTAACCAGAATATTGATGATGTTTTAAATGCAATTTTAGGAACAGGATATTCCAGAATCCCTGTCTATGAAGAGACAATTGATAATATTGTAGGAATAATTTATGAAAAAGATATGCTGAAAATTTTAAAAGATAACAGACTGGATATCAATATCAGGAATATTATGAGACCTGCTTATTTTACACCTGAAATCAAAAAGATTGATGACCTTCTTAAAGAAATGCAAAAAGATAGAATCTCTATGGCTATTGTTGTAGATGAATATGGAGGTACAGACGGATTGATAACTATAGAGGATATAATAGAAGAAATTGTAGGCGAAATTCAAGATGAATATGACCAGAAAACTGCTATTCTTGAAAAACTTGGGAATGATGTATTCCTGATTGATGCCAGAATGAATATAGAAGATGTAAATTCTTATTTTGATATAAACCTTCCTGTAGATGAATGTGAAACTATCGGAGGTTTTGTCTATGGACTTTTAGGTAGAATTCCTGCTCAGGGAGAAGAAGTTAAACTGGATTCTCTTTCCATAATAGTTGAAAAAATTCATCGCCGTATGATAAAAAAACTCAAGATAAAAAAAATTACTGACCAGGTATCAATTCAAAATGAAGAAAATTCTTCTAAAGAAAAATAATGTAAGCTTTCAATACAGCTTTTGAACACTTACATATTGATTTAAACAGGTAGCGATGTGATATAATAAAAACATCACCTTTTGAAAGGATATTTTTTACCAGAGTAGAATAGAATTAAGTGATTTATAGATTACTGCATACAA
>CALARM010000479.1 GCA_937888925.1 uncultured Synergistia bacterium
AATTCCGTAAGGGTAGTAATGGAATTAAAAAAACCTGTTTCAGTAAGAATAGCTTCAAGAATAAATCTGGATCAGGTAAAATTAAGACTTACTTCTTCCAATGGAGATGTACCTGCAGTTGAAACAACTCCTGCTCCGGCAGAGACACCTCAGGCAAAAGAGGCAATATCCCAGACCAGTACACAGCAAATAAGAGAGGTGAAATTTGAGGAAAAAAATGGTATTCGCAGGATTTTTATAACCACGACAGGGCCTGTAACCTATGAATGGCACAGATTAAAAAGTCCTGATAGCAGAATTTATATTGATTTTACCGATGCAATACTGGTAGAAAAGAAACTCTCTGTTCCTGTTAACGATGAAATAATATCTGACATAAGGGTAGCTCAAAATCGAAAATCTCCCAATGTAGTAAGAGTTGTATTCAAATTAAACAAATCTGTAAAAATAGCCTTCTCTCAATCCCAGACCGTAGCAAATCAGTTGATAATGGAAATGGGTAAAGAGACGGTAGATGAAACATCTATGGCAACCATTGGAACAGGTGCCATAGGCTATCTTATGAACACTGTAAAGACAATAGTCATAGACCCCGGTCATGGCGGAGGCGACTACGGAGCAATCAATCCTTCCACAGGTCTTGCGGAAAAAGATATGACTCTTGATATATCTCTGAGGCTGCAGGAACTCTTAATTCAGGAAGGATGGAATGCTATATTGACTCATTCCACAGACAGAGACGTAACGAGTTCAGACAGTTCCGATTCAGAGGAACTATGGGCAAGAGCCAATATAGGAAATAAAAACGATGCAGATATATTTCTCAGTATCCATTGCGATTCAAGCAGCAAAGAAACGGTAAGAGGAACAACTACATTTTATTACAAAGATGTAGATAAATCTCTTGCATCAGTAATCCATAAGTATTTAATCTCAGATCTTGGCACAATGGACAGAGGTATTAAAAGTTCAAAATTTTATGTTCTTAAAAACACAAAAATGCCTGCTGCATTACTGGAAATAGCTTTTATAAGTAATTCAGAAGATGCCAGATTATTATCCAGTGCAACCTTTCGTCAGAAAGTTGCCAGGGCCATTTTTGAAGGTATATGTGAGTATACGACCTATCCTGCAGTAGTAGGAGGCAAATAAATTTTGCCATGTAAATTTTTTAAATTTCTATTGTCTATTTAATATAATAGTGATAAAATTATGAAGTATTTTATAATTTACCGGAATAGAAAAGAAGAAGAACGGCATAGTAGAAGCAAAAGAACCCTTAATATCAGGGTTTTTAAAAAATTTACATGAAATTATTAAGATAAAGAGGAAAAAAATTTTTTTTCTAGAAGATAAAGGGATATATTTTTGTTTTACAAAAGAAAAGATTTTTTTCTCCATGAGATATCCAGGTAAATAAAGTAGAAAATTGTGAGAGTTCAGTAGAAACTCCTCGTTATATATAAAGGTGTTGTATGAATAGTTTAGGGAGAAAAAACAACAAGGTGGTGGTGATAGAGTGGCGAATAGCCGACCGATAGGCCTTTTTGATTCAGGAGTAGGAGGATTAACAGTAGCTGCCGAGATTTTTTCGCAATTACCTAATGAAGAGATCTATTACTTCGGTGATACGGTTCATGTACCTTATGGTTCAAAATCACCTGCTGAATTGAAGACTTATGTTACAGAAATATTAGAATTTTTAAGAGAAAAGCATATAAAACTGGCAGTAATGGCCTGCAATACAACTTCTGCTGTCGTGCTGCCAGAAATCAGGGGTAAATATGAATTCGATATACTGGGAGTTATACTGCCAGGTTCACAGGCAGCAATTAAAGCTACCAGAAACAAGAGAGTAGGAGTAATAGGCACAAACGTTACAATTGTCAGTCATGCCTATTCAAGAGTTATAACAAGTCTTGATGGGGTTCGCAATGTTTACGCTCAGGCCTGCCCGAAACTGGTTCCTCTCGTTGAAAGAGGAGAAGTGACTTCCAGGAGAGCCAAAAGGATAGTAGACGAATATCTGACAGATCTGAAAAGGGTTAAAATAGATACTCTTGTCCTTGGTTGCACCCATTATCCGTTCCTCAGAGATATTATTCAGGAAAATATCGGAAGTAATGTTAATTTAATTGACCCGGCTTATTACACAGTCCAGGCAATAAAGGAACTTTTAATCAGAAAAGATATGTTAAGGGAAGACGATATTCCTCCGGAACATCAATACTTCGTAAGTAAAGACCCCATGCATTTCAAATCAGTTGGTGAAAAATTCCTTGGATGTTCCATTCCAAATGTTACGGAAATAGATCTTTCCCCTGTTCCTGTAGAAGCCTGAAGCAATTATATATTTTTTTATTTTTTAAAGCGTCTACACAGTAGACGCTTTAAACTTTTGAAAGGAGTTATTTATGGAAAGAAAAGACGGTAGAAAAACCAGTGAACTTCGTCCTGTAAAGATAATACGTAACTACATCAAATATGCCGAAGGTTCGGCTCTGATAGAAATGGGAAACACAAAGGTAATATGTACTGCTTCCGTAGAAGATAAAATTCCTTCTTTCATAGAAGAAGAAGGAGGAGGGAGAGGGTGGCTAACTGCAGAATATGCAATGCTCCCCAGGGCAACTCAGAACAGAAACAGACGTTCTTCATCAGGAAGATCCAGTGAAATACAGAGGCTCATAGGAAGAACTCTGAGATCGGTAGTAGATTTAAAAGCCATAGGAGAAAGAACTATAACACTGGATTGTGATGTAATACAGGCAGACGGAGGCACAAGAACAGCTGCTATTACAGGTGCATTTATAGCTCTCTGTGATTCCATAAAATATCTCATAAAAGAAAAAGATACAGGTAAGGGAGCACTGCGCAGTTATGTTGCAGCAGTAAGTGTGGGATTAAAAGACGGTGAAGAATTACTGGATCTGAATTATGAAGAAGATTCAACAGTAGATGTAGATTTTAACCTTGCCATGACTTCTTTCGGAGAGATTGTAGAAATACAGACTACTGCAGAAGGGCGTCCTCTGTCGGAAGTGCAGCTTCAGAGTTTACTTACAACGGGGAAAAGAGGTATTTCTTTACTCATTGAAAAACAGAAAGAAATTCTGGGACCGGATATTTCTGATATATTCGTAACGCGTGACGCGTGACGGGTGACGCGAAAAAATATGGGCCCACGGCCATGCGCCCATGGGGGACTATAAATAATATAAAAAAAACAAGAGGTGAACTGTGATAAGTGACAGGCAACACCTGCCACCCGTTACGCGTTAAGCGTTACGCGTCACGTATTTATGAAAAAAGTGAACAAAGAGCTTTTACTTGCTACAAAAAACAAACACAAACTGGAAGAGTTATCCCATATACTTGCTCCTCTGGACTGGGATGTCCGGACATGTGACGATGAAGATTATCCCGATGTTCCTGAGACAGGTAATACTTTCGACGAAAATTCCTGGATCAAAGCGAGTGCACTGGTTAATTATACAGGCAAACTCTGCGTGGCAGACGATTCCGGTCTGGAAATTGATGCACTGGACGGTATGCCGGGAGTTCTATCTGCAAGGTTCGGAGGGGCGGGAGCAACTTATGGGGAAAAAAATTCAAAAGTCCTTTCCCTGATGAAAGATGTGCCGGAAGAAAAAAGAACTGCCAGATTTATATGTGTTGCATCCCTTGTCTGGCCTGACAGGCGAACTGAATTTTTCAGGGGAATATGTGAAGGAATGATCGCTTTTTCCCCTTCAGGCAATAACGGGTTCGGATACGATCCCATTTTTTATATCCCTTCCATGAAATCCACTATGGCAGAGCTTTCGCCTGATGTAAAAAACCGGATAAGCCACAGAGCACAGGCTTTTACGAAGCTTGCTGATTTTTTATCAAAAAAATACGATATAAAACCTTGACAATCTATTTTTTTTTCAGTATACTATTGTTTACTGTAAAGAACGGGGCGTAGCTCAGCTTGGCTAGAGCACATGGTTTGGGACCATGGGGTCGGAGGTTCAAATCCTCTCGCCCCGATAGAAGAGCGCTCATAGCTCAACGGATAGAGCAACGGACTTCTAATCCGTAGGTTAGAGGTTCGAATCCTCTTGGGCGCGGGATATGGCGAGCGTAGCTCAGCTGGTTAGAGCGCTGGTCTGTGGAACCAGAAGTCGTGGGTTCAAATCCCATCGTTCGCCCCAGAGGTTCAGGCGCCCGTAGCTCAACGGATAGAGCGTCGGACTTCGGATCCGCCGGTTGGGGGTTCAAATCCCTTCGGGCGCGTCTAGAGAAAATTTTTGGGTCGCTAGCTCAGGTGGTAGAGCACCTGATTTTTAATCAGGGTGTCACAGGTTCGAGCCCTGTGCGGCCTACCAGGACGTAATGCGTGATGCGTAATGCGTAATGTGTAATACGTAATGTAGAACACTCACGCATTACGCATTACTCTTTAAAGAATATCAATTTTTTGGGTCGTTAGCTCAGTCGGTAGAGCACCTGACTCTTAATCAGGGTGTCACAGGTTCGAATCCTGTACGGCCTATTATCAGTGAGCAGTGAGCAGTGAGCAGTGAGCAAAAATATTGTATTACCACTCACCACTCACCACTCACCACTCACCCCGAATTAAGGGCGAGTGATGGAAAGGCAGACATGCAAGACTTAGGATCTTGTGGGGGTGACCCCGTGAGAGTTCAAATCTCTCCTCGCCCATGAAGATAATTTAATAGAATTTCAATAAGCGGAAGTAGCTCAGTGGTAGAGCATCTGCTTGCCAAGCAGATGGTCGCGAGTTCAAGTCTCGTCTTCCGCTCTATTTTT
>CALARM010000480.1 GCA_937888925.1 uncultured Synergistia bacterium
AATATGGTATGAGTTTTACAAACAACCCGGATTCCAGTACATGGGGAGGATGGGGACTTTATGTAGTAGTTCTGGACAGGGATTACTGGAAGTAAAAAGTGAGCAGGGGCGAAACGTGTTCACCCGGTACTGATAAAAATACGCATCACGTCTCACGTCTCACAATTACTAAATATTATGAAATTTTTTAACAATCTAAAGAAAACTATTTTTATAGACAGACCGAACAGATTTCTTCTGAACTGCAAGTTTGAAGAAAAAAACATTAACGTTTTCCTTCCGAACCCGGGAAGACTTCAGGAACTTCTCTTCCCGGGAACTACTGTTTATGTCACTTCAGACAATTATAACGAATCAAGAAAGACAAAATATACGGCAGTCTTCATAATAAAAGACAATATTCCTGTTATGGTGCACACCCATAAATCAAATGAAATAGTAAAATATTTAATAGAAAAAAAACTTGTTCCTTCTCTTGAAAATGCTACTGTTATATCTTCTGAAATTACCTGCGGTAAAAGCAGATTCGATTTTCTTCTGAGACAGGGTATGGAAGAATTGTATCTGGAAGTAAAATCGTGCACCCTTTTCGGAGAAAAGATCTGCATGTTTCCCGATGCCATAACGGAAAGAGGAAGAAAACATCTGAAAGAACTGTCTCACATGGCAGAAACAAACATAAAGACATGTGTTCTTTTCCTCGTTCACTGTTACAGGGCTGAATATTTCCTGCCCGATTATCACACAGATCTTTTGTTCGGTCAGACCTTTCTGGAATGTAATAATGTGAATATAATTCCTCTGGCTATAGAATGGAAGGAAGATCTGTCGTTTTCGGGCAAAACAAAAATTCTCACAGTACCACGGAAGGTTATAGAACAGGAAGCAAAAGACAGGGGAAGTTATATGATTTTAATGGAATTAAAAGAGAAAAAACATATAGGAAGAGGGAAACTGGGAAAAATCTTGTTTGAACCGGCTTTTTATGTATATACCGGTTCTGCCATGGCAAATCTTACTCAGAGGATAAACAGACACAGAAGACTGAGGAAAAATTATCACTGGCATATCGATTACTTCAGAGAACATGCCGGTATTATAGCAGATTTTCCGGTACGGTCTTCAGAAGATCTGGAATGTAATCTTGCAGAAACCATATCAAAAATAGCTGATTTTTCCGTAAAAAATTTCGGTTCTTCAGACTGTAAATGTGAAAGCCACCTGTTCGGTTTCAGAAAAAATCCCCTTCTTATGAAGGAATTTATAAAGGTTATTCAATATTTCAGGATTGACAGACTGGAGACAGTGATCAGTGAACAGTGAGCAGTTACCAGTTACCAGTTACCAGTGTGAACAGGCATTCATTACAGGGAATGATATTATGAGATTCTGCAAAAGTATAGTTATATATTATATGTAATAAATCATGCTCACCGATCACTTCTCACTGGTCACTGATCACTGATTTTCAAATACTTCCTGATAGCCATAATAAGATATTCTATCTTCACAGGCTTACTTATATAGTCATCCATACCGGCAGAAAAACACTCTTCCCTGTCTTCTTTAAAGGCTCCTGCAGTCATAGCAACAATATAAGGCTGTTCCTGTTCAGGTAAGTCCTGACGTATCTGATTTGTAGCTCTAAGCCCATCCATTTCAGGCATCTGCACATCCATAAAAATAATATTATATTTCTGCCTCTTAAGTGCTTCTAACGTCTCAATACCATTTGCAACCACATCTGCTCTGTAACCCATTTTACTGAGAATACGGATAGCAACCTTCTGATTTATAAGATTATCTTCTGCAATAAGTATTTTCAGCGGATATTTATGTCCCATTTCTCTATCTATAATAGATTTTTTCACATCTTCTGATTTCTTCTGTCCAGAGAGAATAGTAACAAGAGTATTATATAAATAAGAGGGCTTTACAGGTTTTGTTATACAGACCTGAAAATAGCTGGAATAATCTCTTCTATCTATTTCTCCATGAGAAGTGAGCATAACAAGTGGTAATTCCTCAGATGATCGATATTTACGTATCTCATGTGCAAGAACCATACCGTCCATTTCAGGCATATGCATGTCCAGAACAGCAACATCAAAGGAAAGACCTGCTTTAATCCATTCAATTGCTTCCAGTCCCGATGAAGCTGACTGACACATCATTCCCCAGGAAAGAATATGTCTGTTTAAAATAATTCTATTAGTTAAATTATCATCTACAATAAGAACATGTTTTCCCTGTAATTCATCTGTTTTATGAGAATTAATTTTACCTGCATCAGGATAAATGTCCGCAGTGATTGTAAAATGAAAGGTTGAGCCTTTTCCTGCTTCACTTTCCACCCATATAGTTCCTCCCATAATCTCGGAAAGACGCCTGCTTATTGCAAGCCCGAGGCCTGTACCTCCATATTTCCTTGTTGTAGAAGCATCAATCTGGCTGAAGGATTTAAATAAAACTTTTATATTCTCATCTGAAATACCTATACCTGTATCCCTTACGGAAAATTGTATTTCATGAGTAATATCCGATAGTTCTCTCGATTTAACAGTAAGTAAAATTTCACCTCTGTCTGTAAATTTCACAGCATTACTCAGGAGATTGACCAGTATCTGACGGAGTCTTGTAATATCTCCCATAATAACTGAAGGAACATGTTCTTTAAATGTATATATAAGCTCTATTTTCTTTTCAGAAGCTTTTGAAGCAATAAGGTATATAGCTTCTTCCACACATTCTGAAAGACTAAAAGGTTGTTTTTCCAGTTCCATCCTGGATGCTTCTATTTTTGAAAAATCCAGTATATCATTTATGATTGTGAGAAGAGTATCACTGCTGGTACGGATTGTTTCGCAGAAATCTCTCTGTTCATCAGTAATAACAGTATCCAGTAAAAGACCTGTCATACCTACAATTGCATTCATAGGTGTCCTTATTTCGTGGCTCATAGTGGCAAGGAACTGACTTTTGGCACGATTTGCAGATTCTGCTGCTTCTTTGGCCAGTATTAATTCCTCTTCTGCCCTTTTTCTTTCACCTATTTCAATCGTTAATTCCCTGTTGGCTTTTCTTAGATCTTCTGTCTGTTCTTCCACTCTTTTTTCCAGTTCATCTCTGGCACTCTTTAAAGCTTCTTCTGCTTTCTTTCTTTCCGTAATATCAGATATTACGGCAAGAATAAATTCACCATCTGAAAGTGACATTTTCCTGAGTCTTACAATTACAGGAAATTCTTTACCTGATTTCTGCCTGCCTGTCCATTCAAAATCCTGCTTTATACCCTGAATAGCAGATTCTATTTTTTTAATAGCTGTTTCCTGATTGTAATCTGTTCCGCTTATATGCTCTACAGTTAAATTTAACATCTCTTCTCTTGTATAACAGTACATATCAAGACATGTTTGATTTACATCTACAAGAGTTCCGTCAAATCCGTGAAGAATTACTGCATCAGGGGTAGTATCGGTAAGTATCTGAAAACGGTTTAAAGCCGAAAGTAACTTCCCCTGCGACGATTTTAACTTCTGTGCCATATCATTAAAAGAATCTGCCAGAAGTTTTACTTCATCATGGGATTTTATATTTACTCTGTGTTCAAGATTACCATGTCCTATTACTGAAGCACTCATGGCAAGTTCTTTCAGGGGCTTTGTTAAAGCATCGGAAAAATGTAATCCCAGGATTATTACGATAACAGATAAAATTAACGCAAAAAGAACAACATTTCTCTTAAAAACATTCAGAGACTTAAAAACTTCTTTATTATTCTGTAATACAATAACCGTCCAGTCTGTATAAAAGGAGGGATTATATTTAATATAACTTTTATCCATCCTGTTTTTAGAAAAATAATTTCCGAGCATAATATCTTTTTTATTTTTAATGTCTGCCAGTTCATTAGAATGATAGAAATCTTCAAGTTCTATTCTGTCAATCTTATTTAAAATAAGAGATTTATCCGGATGGGAGATAATTTTATTATTTTCATCCAGTAATAAAGCAAAACCTGTAGTGCCTATAGTTAAATGATCTAATATGTCCAATATGGACTCCATATTAAGCTGTAAAGACACAACAGCTGAAAGCTCTTTCTTTTTATTATAAACAGGGCCTGCAAAACTTATTATTAACTTTAACGGGTTGAGTATAAAATGTACATTTGACATGGAGAAAGAGCCATTGCTGGCTTCTTTAAAATGTTTTTCATATCTCCAGTCTCCTCTGTAATTGTAATCAGTGGAAGTTATTACATTACCTGACGTCTTTATTAAGGTTATATCTTCATAATCTTTTAATATGTGCTTTAATTTCAATAATTCCTCTTTTTTTTCATCAGGAGTTGTCTCATCTGATAAAATAACAGGGTTATTAACAACTACCTGAAGATCTGCAAAGCCTTTAAGTATTACTTTATTAATATTAAAGTATAATTCTCCTGAGATTTTTTCAAAATTCTGCAGGGTATTATCTCTTATGGCATTATTGGCCTGTATTATGGCAAGGAAAGATATGCTTATTATTGTAAACAGGGTTATTATGAGTAAATAATAAAGTATTCTTATTTTTATGCTTTTTTTCATGCTGTCTATTTAACTGCGAACCTGCCTGACCTTCTTTTCTATTTGATCAGATTAAATATTCTTTCATACTCTTTATTGGTTTCTCCAAGTTCTATATAAAATTCACCTTTTGAGATTATTTCCTGAGAAGGATAAATTACGGGATTTTCCAGTATCTCTTTTTTTATATATTTTTCAGAGCCCTGAATCGGTGAACAATAATTGAAGGTATTTGCAGAACGGCCGCTAATATCAGGTCTCAGGAAATAATTCATAAATTTATAGGCATTATCGTTATTTTTCGTATCAATACTGATACATAAAAAATCCTGCCATAAATTAAAACCTTCTTTCGGGTTTACAAATTTTATATCTTTTCTATTACCTGCTTTATAAAATACATCACCATTATATACTTCTGCAATCCACAGTTCTCCTGTCATAACTTTTTCTATATTGCCCATAGTGTCACCGAACTTTACACCATTTTTTTTCAGGAGCAAACCCTGTTTTTCTGCTGTCTTCAATTCCTCCGGGTCTTTACTGTTTAAAGAAAATCCGGAAGATTTAAGTAAAACTGTCATTACTTCCCTGGGATCATTCATTAAAGCAATTTTTCCCTTATATTTTTTATCCCATAGAACCTTCCAGCTATCAATATTTCCTTTTACATAATTTGTATTATACACCAGTCCTATTGTACCCAGGAGTTGAGGAATAGAATATTTGCCCTGGTACTCATAGGACGGTTTTACCCTCACTTCTTCTTTTATATTTTTATAATTGGGCAATTTATTTAAATCCAGTTCTTCTATTAATTTAAGATCTTTCATAACAGGAACTATATCGCCCATAATAGCTATCACATCATATTTACCAGGGTTCGACTGCACTTCTGATATCATCATTGGCATGGTTTCATATTCATAAAGAATTACCTTTATACCTGTTTCTTTTTCAAAATCCCTGAGTATGGATAGATCTGTATATTCTTTCCAGTTATAAAAAGTTACACTTTTATCTTCCTTATCCTGGTTTACAACAGTTCTTTTTACTGTAAAAAAAACAGTTGCTCCAATAAATAAAATTATAATAATTAAAAGATAAACTTTTTTCATATAACACCGTTTATTTTATGAGATTAAAGATTCTGTCATATTCATTATTAATATCTCCCAGGTCTCTGTAAGCTTCACCTTTATTTATTAAATCAGAAGGAGGATAAATTATGCTGTTGCCAAGTATCTTTTTATCCACATATTTTTCTGCTCCATCTATGGGAGAGGGATAACAAAAACTGTTTGTAAATCTGGCGCTTATATCAGGTCTCATAAGATAATTCAATAATCTGTAAGCATTATCTTTATCCCTGGAGTCAGAGCTGATACATATAGCATCAAGACTTATATCATACCCTTCTTTCGGATATACGAATTTAATGTCTTTTCTATCAGCTGCCTTGTAACAGACATCACCGTTAAAAGCCTGTCCAATCCAGATTTCACCAGTCATAACCTTTTCTACATTTCCAATAGTATCACAGAATTTCACGAGATTTTCCTTTAATCTCAGACCATTTTTTTCTGCCACCTTCAGTTCCTTCGGATCTTTACTGTTCAAAGAATATCCTGAGACTTTAAGTAATACAGTCATAGTATCTCTCGGGTCATCTATGAGAGAAATTTTTCCTCTGTATTTTTTATTCCATAGAACCTTCCAGCTATCAACATTTTCTCTCACATATTTTGTATTATATACAAGGCCTTTTGAGCCCCATAGATGTGGAACAAAATATGTCCTTTGATACTCATAGAAAGGGTTTTCTCTTATTTCTTTTTTTATATTTTTATAATTCCGGATCTTATTTAAGTCCAGTTTTTCTATTAACTTAAGGTCTTTCATGGATGGAACCATATATCCTTCCATTATTATTACATCATATTTACCCGGATTTGCCCTGGCATCTCCAAGCATCATAGGAGTGGTTTCATATTCATACAATACTATTTTTATACCTGTTTCTTTTTCAAAATCTTTAAGAACTGACAGATCTGTATATTCCTTCCAGCTATAAAGAGCTAAAGTATTATCTACAGGTTTATTCTCAATTTTTGTTCCACTTTTAAAAGGGAAACAGCCTGTAATAAAAATTATTATGAGTAAAAAATAGAATATTTTAAACACTTCTCCATAATCTCCACAGGGAATAATAAAATAATGCCAGAGAAACCATTATGTAAAATAAAAAGTAACTGGCAACCTGTTTTTCAAGTTAAAAATCCTCCCTTATATAATATATAAAGTTTACCATATACTCTATCATATATTGTTACAAAAATGTTAATTTTTGAATATCATTTATTATAACTGATTATCCAGCTATGTTCATAAAATACTTGTTGACTTTAATATATTTAATAATTATAATGGTCAAAAGTTTTTTTACTTTTTGAAAGGAAGCATTTTCATGAAAAAATTTTATGAATTAGGACTTTCTGCTTTTCTTGCTGTGTTTATTATTACGTTTCTTATACTTTACACACCTGAACTTGACAGATACAAAGAGAATATAAATCTTCTACCGAAAAAATTCACCGTCAGGACAGAAAGGAAATTAGTTATTACAGAAAAACTTCCTGAATTGAAATATACTTACAATCAATGTTCCACTATGGCAAACTATACTCCTACAAGGCCTCTTTCTTCAAGGGGTTCTTCCATTGCCGCAAAGGTGGTGCAGACTGCCTATAAATATATAGGTGTTCCCTATGTATGGGGAGGAGAATCTCCGAGCGGATTCGATTGTTCCGGTTTTGTCCAGTGGGTTTATACGCAAAATGGTATATCTATTACCAGGACTGCAGATACACAGTATATGGAAGGCGTTCCTGTTAAGGATCTTGAGCCGGGAGATCTCGTATTTTTTACCACCTATGCACCGGGGGCGTCTCATGTAGGAATTTATCTTGCGTGCTCGAAATTCATTCATGCCTCTTCAAGCGGACAGGTAAAGATAAGCAGCCTTGACGAAGAATTTTACAAATCAGTATTTATCGGAGGAAGGAGATATTTCAGATAATTTTAAAGAATCAGTATTATCAACGAAAGGAGATATTTTATATGAAAAAAATTTTAATCTGTCTGTTTATAATACTCCTGATTATAAATTCCGGATGTAAGAAAAAAACAGACGATGGCAAAATGACTCCTGAAGAAGAGCTGATAAAATGCGAAGGTTATCTCAATAATCTGGGAAAAGCCTGTGAAATATATGCAGGCCATAATGACGGCCATTACCCCCAAAATCTTGACGCAGTAAATCCTTATATAAAAACCATACCTGTATGTCCTGCATGCAAAAAACCTTATATATATACTT
>CALARM010000481.1 GCA_937888925.1 uncultured Synergistia bacterium
GAAACGGTTATAGGCAAAATTTGCATAAATGGGAGCCTGCTCCTTTGCAAGGGCTACAAGCTTTGCCTTTTGAGAGTCATTTAATATATAAAGCACATTACTTGCAACCCTGGTAAGAAAGGTTGTGTTGTGACCGTAGCCTGCAGTATCTACATCTCTCATATACTGAAATCCGAAGAAATCTGCTACTTTCCCCGGAGGGAAAAAGGTATCTGCCCCGCTGTTTCCTGTAATGAATGCAAGTCCGCTGAAGGCAATGGTAGAAAGCTGGGCATTGTCACTCATGGCCTGTTCAAGGGAATATCCCCCCGGGCCCTGCCTCTGGCCGGGAGGGGGCGGAGGCTGATCCGGCCCTGCCAGAACATTATAGCCTGTTATTAATAAGATTAAACCCAATAAAATGGTAAATGTTAGAATTACATAATGTTTCATAAAATTTCTTCCTTTCTTATTAGAAAATTGGAGTTACTTCCACTGACTCATTCTAAAATTTCTCTGTGAAATTCCGGTGAAATTCATCAGGTATTTCAATGAAAAATATTACTCCTTCATTTACATTTTCTACGCCGGTAATGCCTCCATGGAGTTCTGCTATTAATTTCACTATGGAAAGGCCCAGGCCATGTCCTCCATACTGTCTGGTTCTTGCTTTATCTACCTTGTAAAAAACATCCCATATATGGGACAGATCCTCTTCAGGTATATGTTTGCCTGTATTAAAGACAGATATTTTTACACCGGTGCCGTTTTTCTCTGCACATACTCTTACCTGCTTTTTCCCTTCTATATGATTTATGGCGTTAGTAATATAATTATTTACAGCCTTTTCCATCAGTTCACGGTCAGCAGAGATAAGCAAATCTTTTTCATAATTCAAATCAATGGAGATACCCTTTTCAGTAAAGAGAGGGGTAAATTTTCCGGTTATATTTTTTATAAACTCACCTGTATCAAATCGTGAAATCTTCAACTGAAACATTCCCGATTCCATAAGTGAAAAATTCAATAATTCCTGAACCATTTTATCCATGCGGTCACATTCTTCGGAAATAACATTACAGTATTTCTTTATCTTTTCTTTATCTTCTGCCACGCCATATTTAAGACCTTCTGCATAGCCTTTTATTACACCTATGGGTGTTTTTAATTCATGGGACATATTCCTTACAAGTTCTTTTCTCTGTTCAATATCTTCTTTAAGGGCATTCATAGTGACACTCAATTTTTCAGACATTTTATTTATGCTCCTTCCCAGACTGCCAAGCTCATCTTGAGAATCAAAAATTACCCTTCTGTTAAAGTCGAGGTTGGATATGCCTTCTGCAACATTACTCATTTCTATGACAGGCCCGGTTATTCTCAGTGAAAAAATAAATATAAATATTCCTCCGGAAAGTATTATGAGTAAACCTGCGAGAATATAAAACTGATTTGCAATTGCTACACTCTCTTTGATACCTTTCATGGACTTTTTGAGTATAATGATTTCTTTACCTTCCATCTGAGACAGAAAAACGATTTCTCTTTCACTGTGATCTGGTCTTTCAACTACGGAGTATACATATGATTTTTTCAGAGTATTTTTATTTTTATTTATGAGTCTTTCAATCTCCGAAGGAATTGGACGGCCTGTTTCCCCCTTCTGAGGCAGAGAAGTGTATTTTATGCGAAGAGCACTGTCGCAGATGGCGATGTTTATTGCCTCTGCTCTATCGGTATTTTTTAAAAATTCATCCAGATTATTCCTGTCATTTATATACACATCAATTATTTTGCTGTTTATTTTAAGAAAGATTCCTCTGTTTTTATAAATATAATATTTTTCCAGGAATAAAATATTCAAAATTATACCGGACAATACAAAGGAAACCATGAATACGGAAAACATTGCAAAGAGCTTTGTTCTAATTGTTTTCATTATTATCAACCTCAAACATATAGCCGCTGCCGCGAACAGTTTTTATATATTCACCGCATCCTGAAAGCTTTGCCCTGAGGGTTTTTATATGGGTATCAATAGTACGTATGTCGCCGTCGAAATCATAGCCCCATATACTGGATAATATCTGTTCTCTTGTCAATACTCTGTTTTTATTTTTTACAAAATAAAGTAAGAGATTGTATTCTTTTCTGTTCAATTCAATTTCCGAATCATTGACTGTTACCCTGTGATTTGCCTGATTTATTACTATCCCTCCCATGATTATCTCGCAGATACGTTGTTTTTTTACCTTCTTTAAGAGATTATTGAGTCTGGCAACAAAGATTTCATAGCTGAATGGTTTTGCAATATAGTCATCTGCTCCTTTTCTGAGACCGAATACTTCATGCTTTTCATCTCCCAGGGCCGTAAGCATAATGACCGGCACATCGGAATATTCTCTGATTTTTTTTAATACTTCCCATCCGTCATACAGAGGCATCATTACATCCAGTATAATAAGGTCTATGTCACTGGAGGCAAAGAAAATATCTATAGCCTGCTGTCCATTGCCTGCCTCTACAGGGATACATCCTTCTTTTTTTACTATGTCACATACAAGATCCCGGAAAATCGGATCATCATCTGTAACGAGAATTTTTATTTCCACAGATAACACGTTCCTTTATATGAAATAGGCCGTACTATCGGCATAATCTTTACAGATACATAGTACAGCCTGTCTGTGAAATTCCGGTGAAATTATGAGATGTTTTTTTA
>CALARM010000482.1 GCA_937888925.1 uncultured Synergistia bacterium
TTCATGATTGCCTCCTTCTACCGCATCATAACCTATGGAGTCCATGACTTCCAGCATGGTTTTTCCCCTGTTCATATTGGATTCCAGTGAACCCTGCCACCAGTCTCCTGCATCTACCAGAGCATATTTCCATTTATCTTCTTTTTTAAGCTTATTTATTACATTTGCCATGTTTGAAACCCCGCCTATGACCCCGTATTCCTGGTCAGGCATTGGTGTTATGGCACCATGTATATCACCTGTATAGATAATATTTACATCGTTTATGTCTGATTCATTCTGTGTGGCTTCATCTCCGGAAGAACCGGTTTCATTGTTTTTTGAGCCATTTATGAGGGCCATTAATTTACTGAAGGCATCCATCTGCTGTGATACCGGATCGCTTTTCTGTTCTCCCAGTATTACAGTGTCCCGCGGATTTAACGCATCATTGCTTTCTGATGCAGATTTTTTTGCGGATGTAATTGCTTCCTGTGTTACATTTAATCTTGAACCTATCTGCATAAATTCACCTGATTATGTAAAATTATCTGCTGAAAAAATAATATTCTTCAGGCTCAGAAGACAGAAGAGAATGACCGGTTTCTAAAGTGTGACTGCTCTTTAGTTCCAGTGATAGTTTTCGGCCTCTGTCATTCCCCGGTTCTTCTTCAAACATTGCCAGGACACCGTTATTATTGGCTTTTAAAGTATAATTATCTCCTGTTTTACTGTCATGAAGAGTATAACTTTCCAGATGTTTATTTATTGATCGTTCCTGAAGGCCGGCATAGTTCGCTTTAAATGGTACAATTGTTTCTGTGGCAGGTTTTGCACCGATTGATATTATATCAGATGTTTTAAAATCTTCCTGTTTCAAAGGTATTCCGGAACCGGTAGATTTTATTTTCCCCGCCCCTGAATATTTTTGTAATTCTGTTTTATTCAGTCTATTGTTAATACTCCCTAACATAAAGCAACTCTCCGTCAAATTTTACATTTATCCATAATTAGAATAACATATGTTTATGTTAAAAGTAATATTTTTTTGTTAAATTTTTGTTAATATTTATACTAAAATTTTTATTGTTCAGATTTTCCCTGAAGCATAAGGGGAATTGAATATTATTATCCTGTCATGGCAGACGAATTAGTTATTATTATCAGGAAGGAAATGTAATTGAATGCTTGAATTTTACAGTAATGTATTATTTCATCATTAGAGTGAAAAGTGAATAGTGAAAAGAATAGTTACTCACTATTCACTTTTCAATCCTTATAATAATTAAAAAAGGAACGTTTATGTCAGAAACCAGGGCGAAACCTTTTCTTAAATGGGCCGGAGGAAAATCACAGCTTCTTTTGCAATTTAACGATTATTTCCCTTCAGAATTGAAAGAAGGAACAATTGATTTCTATTTTGAACCATTCCTGGGAGGAGGAGCAGTGTTTTTTTATATAGCTCAGAAATATAACTTTAAACAGGCTTTTCTTTACGATATAAATAAAGAACTTATACTCGCATATAAAGTAGTTCAGAAAGATGTAGATAAACTCATAGAATTACTTTATAGATACGATAAAAAATATAAAATCTTGAATGAAGATGAGAGAAAATTGTTTTATTATGATATCAGGAATGATTATAATTTAAAGGAACATAAGATAAACTATAAAAAATATTCTTCTTCCTGGATAGAAAGAGGAGCACAGATAATATTTTTAAATAGAACCTGTTATAACGGGCTCTTCAGGGTAAACAGACAGGGAGGATTTAATGTGCCCTTTGGAAGATATAAAAACCCTAAAATCGTGGATGAAGAAAATTTAAAGAAAGTCTCATGTTTATTGAAGAAAGCCAGAATAGAAACTGCCGATTTCAGTAAAATAAAAAGAAAGATCTCAGAAAATTCTTTTGTTTATTTTGATCCTCCCTATAAACCAATAAGTAATACAGCAAATTTTACTTCCTACAGTAAATGCGTTTTTGATGATACCCAGCAGATAAGGCTGGCAGAACTTTATAAAGAACTCGACAGGAAAAAGGCGAAATTAATGTTAAGTAATTCGGACCCGAAAAATGAAGATAAGGAAGATGATTTTTTTGACAGGTTATATGAAGACTATCATATCTATAGAGTGGATGCACGAAGAGCAATTAACAGCAATCCGGAAAAAAGAGGTCTTATAAAAGAATTGATAATAGTAAATTATTAAATGATTTTATAATTAGATAACTATCCATAAATAATGACTTTGTAATGTGTAAAGCGTAATGCGTGATGCGCAGTGATGAAACGCGTAATGCGTCACGACCATTTTATAAAAATTATAATAACGGAGGTATAAAGAATGTTTTATTGTCCGAAATGTGAAAGTGAATATGGAGAGGAATTTAATATATGTCCCAGATGCGGAGACGATATGTCAGATAATGTAGATTGTAATATAGAAGATGTCGAAATGAGATTTCTCTGTAATGTGATGACAGAAGCAGAAGCATTTTTGATCAGAGGTATTCTTCAGGCAGAAGAAATTGATGTTTTTATCAAGCCTCTTGAGGTAATTATGTATGAAGGTGTTTATTCTGACATGGAAGGAGTATGGGGAAGACTGTTTGTGTTTTCTAAAGATCTGGTAAATGCTCAAAAGATTTTAACTGATTACCTGGCAGCCAGTTCGGAAGATGAAGAAGCATGGAGCAAAGCAGAAAATCCTGAACTTCTTGATGAAGATAAAGAAGAATGAATTTTTCATAAAAAAGAATATTTTTATAGGAATATTTTGTTGTTTTATGGAATAAAGTAATAAATAAATCGACTTGGAAAGAGATTAAAGGTGTCGTGAATGGTGAAGAGTGAAGAGTGAAGAGAGACTTACTTATACGCTGTTACGACATACTCTATAATAAAAGAATGAGGAGGTTATAGTTATTATGAGACGAGGAATCAGTTTATTTTTCATA
>CALARM010000483.1 GCA_937888925.1 uncultured Synergistia bacterium
CGAGCCATCGTCCTTTACCGTCTTTAAAACATACAATATCAGGCATTGAATTTATAAGTGTCCTGAGTCTTTCTTCACTTTCTATGAGAGATTCTGCAGTCTTTTTACTGTCCCTTTCTATCTTTTTTCTGTCTGTAATATTCCTTGTAATAATAATAATTCCCGATATGGCAGGATTATTGATTTGATTTTTTGCAATAGCCTCCAGCCATACATATGTTTCGTCTTTTCTCAGATTACGATACTGTATCGTCAGAATTCTCTCCGGATGGGCAAGAATTTCTCTGAATTTCTCAAAAACTGACTGTCTGTCATCAGGATGAATAAAGGTAAAAACTTCTTTCCCTGTAACCTCTTCAGGTGTACGACCATAGTAGGTTTCAAAAACAGGGGAAGTATAAATTATGTTACCGTTTATGTCTACAATAGTGATTATCTCCTGAGAGAGTCTGGCTATGGTATGAAATTTTTCTTCTTCTTGCTTTAAAGTTTTTTCTACCTGTGTTCTTTCTATTATTCTTCCAAGCCTTTCTGCTATGATATTGATTAAATGTTTTTTTTCCATGAGGAAAGGACCTTCAAACATGTCAGGTTTTTCTTCTCTGTAAAATACCTGAATGATTCCGCATTTCTGGCTTTTAACATTGATGGCTCTTTCCATTTTCCATTCTGTCTCTATAAAGTCAGGTGTTTTAAATTCCACTGTTTCAATTATGAGTCTGGCACAGGCAATGTCAGGATAAAACATGGCAGAAGGAACTAAATTGATAATTTCCTGATATAATTCATCTTCTTTAGTGTATGTTGTTTCCATGACTTCGGATATGCCATAGAGGCATTTAAGTTCTTTTATTTTTTCCCTTAACTCTATCGATTGTTTATTCCTGAGATTTTCTTCTTCTTCAACGATATTTATTAATTCTTCTCTGGTCATATCTTCGTAATTTTTCATAACAGGTCTCTCTCCAGTGAATACTTATTTTGTGGTATTCTTTAGTTTTATTGCTATCTTGTATAATTCTTCTATCAAGACAGCAGTTTCAGTTCTTTCTTCCGGCCCATTACTTAATGATTTATTTATTTTACCTGTAATCAATATACCCGTCATAATAACCATTATTATACCGATAAGGACAGAATTTATTATAATCACTCTGCCTGTTTTTAGCTGTTTTATAAGCTCCGTGAAGGTTTCTTCTGAAATTTTTCTTTTTCTTTCTATTAAATCATTCAGTTTATCAGCAGATGTTGCATAAGATTCTCCGGCACGTGAAATGGCTTCCTGTAAATCTTCTTTATTTTCTAAAATTTTATTATCTGAATGTTTTTTTTCATATAAAAGAGACAGAACTTTTTCATGATTCTTTATCCATTCCTCAAGAGTTACAGAAAACTCTTTCCATTTAAGCTCTTCCTCCTGAGTCATAGGAAGAGATTGATAAATATTTGACTGTTCATATATTTTTTTTATAGAAAATTCAGTCTTTGCAAATATGTCCTCTTTCTCTTCTGTATTTATCAACATAGTTTCATATGACATAACAGAGTTACCGCATTCCTGAATCGATTTAAGTACATCCATCCCCTTTAATGTATTATTATACTCTTCAAAAATAATATTTATCCTGTTTAAAGTAATAAAATCGAACAAGCCTGTCATCAGTATTATCATACTGACTAATATACAGAGTATCGGTAATAAAGATTTCGCAGGTACAGATGATAGCATATAATCTTTCTCTCCCTATTTATTTAATGATTTATTCTTTTTGTGGTGATTTAACGGAGAATTATGTATAAATTTTTATATATACCTGTACAAAATAATTTCTATGGATTCATTTAAATATCCTTCCTGTTGAAAATTTATTATAGTGAAAAGTGAAAAGTGAATAGTGAAAAGATTGTATCTCAGTAGATTTTAAACTATAATAATATGATAAAAAGTTATTTCAGGAGGCTATAAATGAAAATCGATTATGATATATCTGTAGAAACAGGGCAGACTTTTGTTATAGAACGGTTTAAACCTGAAGATGCAAAGGGTGTGGCTCATCTTTTTCACTCAATATACGGCTCTGCATATCCCTTTGAAACCTATTATATTCCGGAAAGAATGGCAGAGGAAAACTGCAACGGAAATATCTATTCTGTCGTAGCCCGTACACCGAAAGGTGATGTTATAGGCCATGGTGCTCTTTACAGAAGTTCTCCTCATAATCAAAATCTTTATGAAATAGGCCAGTATATTGTGAGAAAAAATTATCGTGATACCTTTGCTGCCTTTAAGATTAATCAGTATATCTCCGAAAATCTTGTAAAAGAGATTTCTCCTGACGGCATATTCGGAGAAGCTGTGTGCAATCATATTATTACACAGAAATCGTGTTATATTATCGGCATGAAAGATGTCGCCATAGAATTAGACCTCATGCCTGAAGAGACCTATAAAAAAGAACGTAATGCTCCGGGAAGAGTATCATGTGTTATATCAATAAAATTGTTCAATGATACTCTCAGAGAAATTTTTATTCCTTCTATTTATAAAGGAGAAATAGACTATATATTGAGTGACCTGAATATTCAAAGAACACTTACCTGCTCATGTGAGGAAATACCGGCAAATTTAAAGAGTAACATAGATGTTAAATTCTTTAACTTTGCATCTGTAGGGAGGTTTAATGTTATTACCGGAGGCAGCGATTTTGACAGGGTTGCAGAAGAACTGGAAAAAGAAGGAATAAAAAATAATATAAATATATTTCAATTCTTTATTAATCTGGAAAAACCATGGTCAGGCAGAATAATAGAAAACCTACGAAAAAAAGGTTATTTTTTCGGAGGATATATTCCTCTGTGGTTTAACTCGGACAGTATTTTAATGCAAAAAAATCAGACATTATCCGATTTCAGCAATATAAATCTTTATTCTGAAAAAGCAAAAAAAATATTCTCTTTTATCCGATCTGGTTGGAACCACAGTACCACTTAAGATTTTATTTTTTCGTTCACAAAAGCTACAAAATCATTGATAGTCTTAAGCTGTCCTCCTGTGGCATCTGATAAATCTATATGATATTTTTTCTCTGTCTCTACAGCCAGCATAGGTAAATCAATAGAATCCATTCCCTGAAGAATAAGAGGTACATCTGCCTTAAGGCTGTTAACAAATATCTCGTTTATGCCCGATTCTTTCATTAGATTAATAATATCGGATGTTGTAATTGCCATGTTTATCTTCCTTTCCTTTTCTAATTTACCTGTTACGGTAATTAGTGCTTATAACGGTTATTAATATTGAACCAAATTTCTTTCCATTCAGTCTTCACTCTTTTAAATATTTCTTATTTATGCTTATTACGTTAAGTAATTTGAATCTCTGAAGCTTTCCTGTTTCGGTTTTCGGTATTTCTTCCGTGAAGATTATCTGGACTGGACACATATATTCAGGTAATTTTTTTAATATAAAATTGCGTATGTCTTTACTCACCGAAGGATCTTCATTAACACCTTCCCTGAGAACCACACATGCTACAGGCCTTACCAGTTCTTCCAGTTTTCTCCATGTTACTCCGCATTCCATTACCGCAGGGTGTTCTTTTATTACCTGTTCTACCTGTACCGGTGATACCCAGTTACCATCAACTTTGAACATATCATCACTTCTGCACTGATATGTGTAACAGCCGTTTTCTTCAATATAGATATCTCCGGTTTTTATCCATCCTTCAGGGACCATTGTTTCTTTCGTTTTATATGGTCTGTTCCAGTAATAAGGAGCATTGCTTTCTCCTTTTATCAATAAATGTCCCTGAGTGCCGGAAGGAACATCCCTGCCGTTTTTTTCCACAATCTTTACTTCATAACCGGGTACGGGAAAACCGGAAGAACCGGGCCGTATATTCCCCGGCCTGTTTGAAATAACAATATGCATTGTTTCCGTAGTTCCGAGACCGTCTATTATTTCAAGTCCTGTCATCTCTTTCCATTCATGATAAATCCCCCGGGGCAGAACTTCTCCTGCAGATATACAGAGGCGAATAGACGGGAATGTAACCTTTTCTCCCATAGCCTTTATCATCATATTATAAAGAGTCGGTACGCCGAAAAACAGAGTCGGTTTATATTCTGAAATGACCTTAATTATTTCAAGGGGAGCAGGTTTATGAGGGAATAATACAGTTGATGCGCCGAAAGTCAGAGGAAAAGCAAGACTGTTCCCGAAACCATAGGCGAAAAATAATTTACTTGCAGAAAATGTTATGTCTTTTTCTGTCATATTCAGAACCTGTGTGCCATAGGTTTTTGCAATAAAGGTAATATCCTTCAGTCTGTGTGGTATACCTTTGGGATTACCGGTACTGCCTGAAGTGTACATAATAAAATTTATATCTTTTTCAGGTGAAGTTTCAGAAGCAGGTAATGATTGTGTTAACATTTCATTATAATGATTATCATCAATATATAATTTAAATCTGAGAGAGCCCGGTTTTATCCCGGATATTTCATTGTTTTTTAATGTAATAAGAGCAGATGCTTCACAGTCATAGAAGATAAATTCATATGTTTCCGATTTTAAATCAGGACTCAGAAGCACCGGAATGGCACCGATTTTTATGGCGCCAAGAAATGAATAAATAGTATCGGGAAAATCGGGAAGGGCAATAAGAATTCTGTCTTTTTTTCTGAGTCCCAGATTTTTTAAGATATTTCCAACCCTGTTTATATTTTCCAGGAGTTTTAAATAGGTTATTTTTTCTCCGCAGTAATAAATGGCTGTCTTATTGCCTTTTTGTAATGCATGACCGGTCAGAATATCAAAAAAATTATCACGGCAAATATTCAAAATGAACTCCTTTTTTCAATCACTAAGTACAGCTCCAGATAAGTTATTACACATTTCTAAAACCTGTCCCCGGCCGGACTCTTCCGGAAAATATATGATCATGTTGCGTCGCAAACTGGTTTTGCAGACTGTTAATATTTTGCGTCTATATAATTTACAACTCTCTTTTAATACGGCATATCTTTTCCTCCAGAGCCCGGCCAGGGACAGGAGTGTGAGCCATATTTTTTTAGGTACCAATTTACCTGCTGCGGTACTAAGAGCCTATCCGAAAAGTCATCAAATACCTTCCGGTGTGTGAGGCTCTTCCGAAAAATCTATAATCCTCGTGCAAAACAACATGTCTTTAAAG
>CALARM010000484.1 GCA_937888925.1 uncultured Synergistia bacterium
TCGAAAGTGCCTGTAAAGCTATTTCCGACAGATTTATTGAAACAGGTGACAGTGAATTTGAAAAGGCTTTTGTCATAAAAAGCGATAATCCTGAAAAAGCTCTGAAGGTAATTACCTGTGAGACACGAAAAAAACTCCTGACATATAAAATACCTGTAGATATATTGATTTCAGGAAAATCTATAGAATTTGAAACAGAAGGTATAATAAAAAGTCTGTCTTTTCTCAATAATATAGTTGAAATCATGGCAGATACGGGAGAAATGATGTTCCAAGAGTCACAGAAAAGCTGTACTTTCTGCGGTGAAATGTTATCTTTAAAAGATAAATTCTGTATAAACTGCGGAAAAACGTTTAACTGCTGAAGTCATATCCACCTGATTGCTTCATTATAATACCCAGTATAGATGGAGAATTCTGAGGTCTTGTGCGTCAGACAGGTAAAGTAAACCAGAATTTAGAGCCTTTCCCCTCTTCACTTTCAACGCCTATTTTGCCTCCATGCCTTTCTACTATCTTTTTTGTAATGGCCAGTCCCAGGCCTGTACTTTTTTCTCCGCCGGTAGGTTTTACACTGGTTTTATGAAATTCTTTAAATATATATGGCAATTCCTCCGACGGAATACCCTGCCCATTATCTATTATACCGGTAACTATATAATCCCCTTCCCTCACTACTTCAATAATTACGTTTGTATCAGGATATGAATATTTTATGCTATTACTGATTAAATTATCCATTACCTGTTGAAGTTTATTTTTATCAAAAGATATTTCAGGAATATTATTATCAAATATTAACTCCAGACCTATACCCTTTCTATCGGATAAAAGGTGATTAAACTGTATATTGGACTTTAAAAAGTCTATATAATTCTCCTTCTTAATATTCAGTTTAACTATCCCTGATTCTATTGCTCTAATATCCAGTACATCATCCAATAAATTGCTCATATAAACACCTGACTTTTGAATACGTTCTAAAAAGTTGATTTGTTTCTCCGTCAAATTCTCATTTAAGAAATTTAAAATTAACTCTAAAGATGATGTTATGACACCAAGGGGATTTCTTAAATCGTGGGCAACTATACCCAGGAATTCGCTTTTTGCATGACTGGCTGCTTCTGCAGTATCTTTTTCTATCTTTAATTGTTCTGCCTCCTTCTTTCTGGTAATATCTTCTACCATACCTTCATAATACAAAAGATTTTGATTTTCATCTCGAACTTCATGTATATTAATTGAAACTATTATATTTCTGATTTTATATTCAAAATCTTTAATAAAACCCTGTTTTTTAATTATCTCTCGAAAGTGTTCCAGTTTTATAAAATCTAAATGTTCTTTATTTAATAACTCTTCAGGAGTAGAATATCCCAGAATTTGTGCCAGAGCTAAATTTGCAGTTATGAAATGACCATCAGAACCGGCCTGAAAGATCCCTTCAATAGCATTTTCGAAAATACTGCGATATTTTCTCTCTGATTCTTCTAACCTGCTATAGAATCTGGCATTTTCTATAGATATAGCTGCCTGTGAAGAAAGAATTTTCAAAATTTCTACTCTGGCAGAGGTGAAAACACCTCTGGTCTGATTATTTTCTAAATATAAAATACCAAGTAATTCGCCATGACTTATCACAGGAATACAAAGAATCGATCTGGGCTGCCTTTCTCTGACATATATATCGTGAGTAAATATACCTTCCTGTGAAGCATCATTTAATATTACATTTTCTCTAGTTCTTTCTACATAATTTACAATTGCTTCTGACAGGTCTTTGCAATCTTTAACCGGCACAGAGCCGGGAAAGACTATTTTTTCTTTACAATCTGATACATAGGCTTCAACTACAAGTTTCCCATCTTTATTTAAAATCAGGAAACCCTTTTCTCCCCCGGCATTTTCTATAACAATTTCCATTAATTTTTTCAGGAGATTTCCTGAGACTATTTCACCTGAAATTGCCTGTGAGGCTTTTATTACGGATTCTAAATCCAATATTTCTCCATGTCTGTCTGATGTGAATGTTATTATTAAATTGGAATCTCTGCTTATAGATTGAGGTGTTGCCGGTGCTTTTACCAGCAGTTGAGGATATTTTTCATCTAAATCCTTAACTTTAGCCATAGCACCCCATTTAATATAACTGTAACGGGCATCATTCATGTATGTTTTAGCAATATTGATTTTTCCTTTTGCCAGGTAAAACTTTGCTGCCAGTTCCTGTGCTATAGCTTCTTCATTAATATATTTATGTTCTCCTGCCAGGGAAATAGAACGATCATAAAAATCCATTGCTCTGGTATCCTGACCAAGAACACGCATTTTTTCTGCCTCCACAAGAAAAAACTTATGGAGATAATTTACCGGACATATTTTCCCCTGTTTTTTCATTATTTTTTGATAATAAGAAACTTTTTTCATAATAACTTTCTTTTCCGCATTATTTTTACCATAATATGCAAGTCTGATAAGAGAAGAATAGAAGTAAAATAAAGGACCATAAAACAGTCCTTTTACTAATCCCAGATATTTTTCTGTTTTTTCTACATACTCAATAGCTTTCTCATACTCAGAGAAAAGATAATAATAAAGAAGTTTTCGAAAATATATATTAAATATACCAAGCTGATGATTGGTAGTTTTTATCATTTCCAGGAACCTGTCATCATCAATAATTTCACTGACTGTACTGTCATCTTTATTCATAAGTTTCAAAACTATCTGACGATATAGATTTATTGCATATAAATATTTTATCTGTTTTGCCTGTCCTGCTATGTGACTATATTTTTTCATTTCAGAGTCAACCTCTGTCAGTTCCTGACCGGAGAAGTATAAAAGTTGACAGTACAATATTAAAGAGAGCCCGCCGTGCTCCCAATCTCCTGTTTCTAATCCGCTTTGATAAATTTCAAGATAATATTTTGATACACTTCTAAAAGATTCTTTATTTGTTTTTAATATGTTAACAAAAAATAACGTTTTAGTTTTAACTTCTTTTGCATCAAAACGTTCCAATAGATTTAATGCAAGTTGAGAGAACCTGTAACCTTCATCCATTCTTCCCAGGATCATACCAAGACATATTCCATAACTGGCATAAGCACAGGCAGATGCAGGAGCATTACCGTATTTAACAGATAAATTGATCATTTTAAATGCAATCAATGGTAATAGCTCGGGAATAATAGCACGAATAATTGCACTCAGGCTGGATAGAATATTCATTGATGCAAGTTTTACAGGTTCTTTCATTTCAGGGAGGTCGATTAAATCTTCAATTCTTTTTCCCATTAAAGCTAAATTTGTTTTTATTAAACCCAGAACCATATGAAATGAACCGGGTTTTGCAGGTAGCTTTACCCCTAAAAGCCTTAATACCGAGAGAGCAATATCTATTGCTTCAAATATTTTATTCTCTGTTTGACAGGCCAGAATCTTAACTTCATATACTTTTACTTTGTCCAGTATTGTTTTCCCATTATCTATTACCATATTACTTAATAATTCCATCTCTTCATAGTCACTGCCGAGATATGCTGCCTCTGCGGCTTCTGTGTATAAGGACAGGGTTAGCTCATAATAACTTACCCACCTGTCTTCACTCAATAGATTAATACCGGTTTTTAAATATTTCAAAGCAGACTCATATGCCATAGATGCCCTGGCTTTCTTACCGGCAATAAGATTTAATCCCGCCAGGTTAATCATCTCTTCTCTGGATTTAATCAGATCAATACAGAGGTCAAGTTGATTTACTATATTAAAGATTTCCTGTTCTAAATTCCGGGAAGAAGTGTTTTGCAGCAATATGTGACCGATTCGATAATGAATAGCTTTTTTTTCAGAAGCCTCTATAAGAGAATATACAGCCTGCTGAATTCGGTCATGGGAAAATTTATAGTTAATTTTTTTTTCTGAACCATATAATGTATACTTAATTATTATAAGGAACCCTTCCATGACTGCTTCAAAGAGTTTAGTTTCAGTTTCTTCTATAGATTTTTTGTAGACATCAGATAATAGGTTAAGATTAAACTGGTTGCCTGTACAAACGGCTAATTTTAGAACTTCCTGTGTGTCTCCGTTCAATTTCTTTATTTTATCTGTAAGTAAATCAACTACATTATCAGTAACACCAAATTTCAGGATCTTCTCCATGTCCCACTCCCACGATCTGATTTCTGGATTAAATATTAAAAATTTTTCAGAATAAAGTGATTTCAAAAAGATATCTATAAAGAAAGGATTGCCAAGTGTCTTCTTTGCCAGCAGGTTTCCCAGCGGTAATACTGTTTTCACATCAGTATAAAGACTATCGGCTAACAATTGATTGATATGTTCAATTCTTAGAGCATCGAGAGTAATCTGATTAATAAATACTCCTTCTTTTCGTATTTTTTCTAAAGTTATCATTAAAGGATGGGCAGCATTAACTTCATTATCACGATAAGCCCCTATAAAAAACAAATAACATGTTTCTTTATCAGTCATAATGAGTTCTATTAATTTTAGTGAGTCTAAATCCGCCCATTGAAGGTCATCCAGAAATATAACCAGAGGATATCCGGTCTGACAGAATACCTGTATAAAATTCTGGAATACCATCCTGAAACGGTTCTGTGATTCAACAGGACCTAATATCTTAACAGGGGATTGATGGCCAACTATAAGCTCTACTTCTGGAATTACATCGATAATAACCTGAGCATTAGGCTTCATAGCAGACAATAAATTTTCTTTCCACTTCAGGATAGATGTGTCACTTTCAGACAGAATCTGCTTTATAAGTTCACGAAAGGCATTTACTAAAGCACTGTAAGGAATAAGCTGAAAGTTTTCAAATTTTCCCGATGTAAAATATCCATGATGGCATGTAATCGGTTTATAAAGCTCTTTTACCAGAGAAGTTTTCCCTATACCGGAATATCCTGTTACAAGCATCATTTCACATCCGCCATGTCTTACTTTCTCAAAGGTATTTAAAAGAATTTCTATTTCCTTTTCTCTGCCATAAAGTTTTTGAGAAAGATGAAACATATCAGGTACGTCTCTCAGGGCTAAAGTGAAAGGATAGATTGTCCCGGTTTCTTTTAATTGTTTTAAACATTCTTCTAAATCCGATTTTATTCCTGAAGCACTCTGATAACGGTCTTCAGCATTTTTTGCCATGAGTTTCATTACAATATCTGACAGAGGCAGGGGAATATCATATGTACATGGTGGTTTTGCCTGACGGGCAATATGGCTGTATACAAGCTCGAATGGATCTGTAAAATTAAAAGGTAAATTACGGGTCAAAAGCTCATAAAGAGTTACTCCGAGGGAATAAAAATCGCTCCGGTAATCAATACAACGGTTCATCCTTCCTGTCTGTTCAGGGGAAACATAAGGAAGAGTCCCTTCCAATACGTTGGGATTTGTTATTATCGGATTTTCACAGGATAAAATCGTAGAAATTCCAAAATCAATGATTTTCAACTGCCCTGTTTGCGGGTTTAAAATTATATTTGATGTATTAATATCTTTATGTATAATATTGGCGGCATGTATGTTACCCAGTATCCCGGCAACTCTGGCAGTGATAAGTAAAATTTCAGACAGAGTAAATATTTTATCTTTTATTAATATTTCCAGTGAAGAAGCGCCGAAATCTTCAAATATTATCACCGGTGTATTATTATAATTTTCCAGGCCATAAGACCTTATTACACCATCTATCCCGGTATTATGTGTGATTTCATATTCCTGTTTGTATCTGGCACGTTCATCCTGTGCGGGGTAATCGTTGTTCAGGACTTTAAGAATAACAGGCAGTTTATCTTCATTTCTCAGCGCTCTATAAACCGAGCTTTTCTGACTTTCATATAGACTGGAAATAGCTTTATAGCCGGGAATAGTAATCATTGTGCCCCTCATATGCCAGACTCTACAGCTGATAAGAAGTAATTCTTTCAGATAGGGACCAGTTATAGAGATGACAACACATACTGAAAAATTTTTTCTATATTTCTGGGATTATTCCATATAAAATTATACCATAAGAAAGGAATATTTCACATAAAGAAGAAACTTATTTTCAACAGAGGTGTTTATTTTTTATAAAGAAAAGAGGTATAAAAAATGATGAATCCTCTTGAGGAACATATATATTTAAAGAGGAGAAAGAAAGAAACACTTCCCATAAGAAGTGATTATTTCCGTGATCAGACTGCAATTATTCACTCAATGCCTTTCAGGAGGCTTAAAAACAAGACACAGGTCTTTTTTGCTCCCCAGAATGATCATGTATGCACAAGAATTGAACATGTCATGCATGTAGCATCGGTAGGCGCATCTATCTGCAGGGGTCTCAATAATTACGGATGGGATGTGGACACAGAACTTGCCTATGCCATAGGCCTGGGTCATGATATGGGCCATACTCCTTTCGGCCATTCCGGAGAAGATGCCCTGAATGAGATACCGGGGATTGATAAATTCATCCATGAAATTAACAGTTACAGAGTGGTGGAATACCTGGCTAACAGAGGAGAGGGACTTAATCTTACCTATGCCGTAAAAGACGGTATCATATGCCATAACGGAGAAAAATTCGAACAATATCTATCCCCTTCAGAAGAGGAAAAAGATCTGGATAATATAAAAGACAGAAATTTCAAACCATCATCATATGAAGGATGTATTATAAGATTTTCAGATAAAATTGCCTATCTGGGCAGGGACATTGAAGATGCCATAAGGGCAGGTTTTATAGAAATAAAAGATATTCCCGAAGAAATCAGAAAAGAACTGGGTGATTCCAACGGAGAAATCATCAATAAACTTGTAACGGATGTAATTGAAAACTCCAGAGACAGGCAGGAAATAGGATTCTCTGACGATACCTTCGACCTGGTAGTAAAACTCAGAACATTCAACTACGGCCATATATATTACAATAAAACAATTAAAGACTATGAGAAATACAGCAAAAAAATCGTAAAAGAACTTTTCGGACATCTTATGGATTTATATAATAAGTGCTCCTGTAATTATGAAACATATGAACATGAACAGATTCCTTTCGATCAGGCTTTCGGAAAATATCTGGAGAAAATGCATGATTTTTATATAAAGGAAAAAGCCACTCCGGAAAATATTGTTAAAGATTACGTGGCAGGCATGACGGACCTTTATGC